>NZ_JAUBSF010000069.1:0-39077 GCF_036704615.1 Microcoleus sp. K4-B3 | reverse complement strand
GAGCGGAATGAAGCGAAAGTTTCACGTTCCGTTTTGAAGGAGAGGTAGGGGTAGAAATTCCCCTATCGACTCTACCAGGTGTGTGTCAGCCTGGAAAAATTTTATCCTTAAAAGAGTTCTGTCAATAGTAAGAAATATGAATGGGAGTTGCGCTCAGAAACTCGGTTTATACGGAAAATAAGAGGTTGAGGACGATATATCTATGCAAGAAACCGGGTTTCTTACCAGGCGCGTTTGAGGTAAGAGGCAGATGCCTGTGAAGCAACAAATATTTTTTTGAGGAGGCGGCACTCCTAGCCCGCTCCTAAAAAGATTATTTCAACACAAATAGAGGTTTTGCACTCGTCTGCAGGACTAATGGAAAAACCCACCCCGCCGGCGAAGATTTTGCAGATTTCCTGAAAAAACTCCGAATTAAGTTTATAATTTGTATCCAGCCCAGTCACTTAATACTTATGACTCGTCTAGACAAGTCAGCCGACGAAAAACCTCCGCAAGACACCGAAAATCCTTGGATAGAAGGAATTAAGACGATCGGCTTAGCAGCATTTTTAGCCTTTGGCATCCGCACCCTGGTTGCCGAAGCTCGCTACATTCCCACCGGCTCGATGCTTCCAACCTTACAAATTAACGATCGATTAATTATAGATAAGGTGAGCTATCGATTCCAAGAGCCCCAGCGAGGAGATATTATAGTGTTTATGCCTCCCGATCCAGCTAGTTTGTGTACGGGACAGCCGCCGCCGATCAAAGATGCCTATATCAAGCGAGTGATCGGACTTCCAGGAGACACTGTGGAAGTTAAACAGGGAAAAGTTTTTATTAACAAGCAGCCGCTACAGGAAAAATATATTGAAGAAATTCCACAGTATCCCTACGGGCCTGTAGTTGTAGCTCCAAATTCTTACTTGGTGCTCGGCGACAACCGCAATGCAAGCTGTGACAGCCATTATTGGGGCTTTGTGCCGAAGCAAAATATTATCGGTAGGGCAATTGTGCGTTTTTGGCCGCTCAACCGCACAGGTTCGATCGACCCCACGCCCCTTTATCCCGCTAAAAATTAGCTATAACGGAAGGAAGAAGGAAGAAGCAAGAAGGCCAATTCAATAATAGCAATGGTTTGGGTGATTAAGAACATCCTAATCGTCTTGCCGGTTGCTATACAAAACGCGAGGGATATTAGATCCCCGACTTCTTCAAGAAGCCGGGGATCTAAGCTGACTGACTGGATGAAATCTAAAATCTAAAATCTAAAATCTAAAATCTAAAATCGCCTGACGTTTCGCGATCGAGCACTTTCACAACTTTGTTATACATCTCCTCTGCTTCTTGCTGCGAGTTGCCGATACTCGTCAATCCCAATTTGCCAAACTCCGACAAACAGCCCATTAAATGAAACACACTCCCCGTCTCAGTACCGCTGTCAAAGTGCAGTTGATTGTCAGCAATAATATCCATCAAATCATTCGGTAATAATCCCCGATACCGCTCTTTTTTCAAATTGTCAGAAGCGACATAATATTTCGGACGGCCCTGCTGGCTGTAAAATAATCCTGTCGAACGTTCGTACCGACCATTTGTTAACAGCTTCAGTGCCATAAACGGATGAGTTGTGCCGCCCTTGCGCAGGTTGATCTCTATTCCTTGCATATCCCACTTGCCGTCTGGTTGCCGCACCGCGAGAAAATCTACTCCAAATCTTTCTAAAGCGCCTTTTTTAGCTAAGTTTTGCCCGACTTTCCATCCCAATTCCTGCAACGCCAGCCGGTAAGATTCGTCCGCCGGAAATCGGCAGCCCAAGAAAATTTGACCGTCTGGGCCTCCTAAAATTTGATCGTGGGTTGAGAGAATTTCTACTTCGCCGCTGGGGACAATTCTGCCTTGAACGCTGGGCGAGAACTTTTTTTCTCCTTCGATAAATGCTTCGGCAATTGCCCCTAATTCGGGAATGCGGCTGCTAAAATTTTCCCAGGTTTCGCCTGTGGATTGAAAGCGCAAATTATGGAAGCGATCGCCAATTGCTTTGACTCTTTCTTGAGGCGCTTTACCTGCGATCGGCTTCAGTTCCAAAATAGCATTTCCCTCCCCGGAAAAGCCCTCATTTAACTTAATTACAATCCGCTGCAAATGCGGCTGCCGTTCCCACAGCCCGGCCGCAGCTTCCGCTAAATCTTCCGCATTCCAAACCAACTCGGAACCGTCAGGATAAGGCACGCCACATTCTTTAAAAATTTGCCTGCTGCCGCTTTTTGTTCCCCAGTATAAAAGATCGGGATCGCTGGCCCACAAAGGAATCCCCAATTTAACAGATAACTCGCGTTCTAAGTGCGTCGAGTTGTAACAAACCATATAAGATTTTGTCGGCCGCACTGCTTGACGAATGCGCTCCATCAAGCGGGGACGATCTAAAATTTTCTGGGTGAGGGATTTGGCAGAAGCATCGTAAGCACAGAACAGCAAAAGCCGATCGCGCGCGTGAGAAAACGGAATTCCCGGCAACAATTGCAGGTAATAATCCACAATCATCGGGTGCAAGGGCTCTGAGGTAATGTAAATTAAGCGCGTGCGGGGATTTCGCAGGCGAATCAATGAAAATAAATGCCGCTCTTCGTAGTGGTAAGCACCCTCAACTTTCTTCATTTCTTGCTGATCTAAGCTGAGAGAAGGAATGATAATAATGTCACAATCTCCGCTGTCGAATTCTTCGATAGCTCGCCAACGTTCGCGTAATTCTTTTTGAAGATTGCGAAATTCCTCTGCGAATTCGGAAGATGAATTATTTAACTCTTGCATTGCGTTTAATCCTAAGTATTCAAATAATTATTGCTGATGATGTCGGGTGTGTCAGCCCCAATACTTGAGACAACTGACACAGTTTTTTTCTGACGCACCTTAACGGGAATATTGAAAAAAATGTCCAAATAGTAGGGACACGGCAGTGCCGTGTCCTAATCCCCGCGCCGGACACGGCATTGCCGTGTCCCTACAGCGTACAATCTATCTGTATCACTTTTCTGAACTGCTCTAAGAAGCTCGCCGCACTCGAAAAAGTTTGGCATATTCCAATATAGGCTCTAACCGGCGTTGATTTTGCTTGAGTGCCGATCGCAATTTTTCCGAAGGGCGGAACACCAGGGGAGCCGAATATTTGTTCAGCATCTCGATTTCTGGCGACTGGCTCATCAGGATCAACCGCACGTCTTTGTCGATCAAATAACTCAGAGAAAGCAAATCTCCCATGTTCGTAAAATCGTTCCCGCGATCGCTAATTACAATTGTATCTTTAATCGATCGGTTAGCTATCGCCTCTTTGTTAATAATTTTGGCAACTTCAGCATTAAAATAGCTCAAGTCTTTGCTCCACCAAGTATCAGAAAAAGCGCTGACCGTACAGGATGCTATACTTGCTGTAAATACCAAGGCTAAAATGACTTGCCAAAACCGCTGTTGAGTTTTCAGGTAACAGGCGAGCAAGTAAGCAACTGCTAGCTGCACTCCCGGAAAGCAGGAAATCAGATAGCGACTGACGGCAGAACGTTTGCCACCTAGGATTATATCCGGTAACGCCAGGATCGAAAAAGGTACAAAAATTGATGTTACAATAAACAGCCAAGTTGAACTGCTAGTCCGGTGGCAGATTTTGTAAATCGCTGCGGCAATTAACAGCAAAAATGGCAATCTCAGCACATAAGTCCAGATATTATCAAAGCCTAAATCGAAGTCAAAAAATAATGCTGTAAAGCTGAGCGCCCACAATTTGACAAGATACAGCAAACCCGGAGATACTCGCGTCCAATCAGTCGTAGCTGATGCTCGTTCCAGGTTGGTTGCCAGCACGTAAATCCACGGGAAATACAATATAAAAGCTGCTATTACTGCTAGAAAAAATAGGGAATTAGTTACGTGACCTTCCAATTCTCTTTTTTTGACAAACAACCAGTAAGCAATTATAAAAACTCCGTGTCCGATGAGAGTTAAACTGAAGAAAGGGTGAGTGTAGAAACCAATGGCGATCGCCAGCGAGTAAAATACCCAATTTTGCCAACCTCCCAACTGCACTGCTCTCAGCAGCAGCCAACTGCTGCCAATAACTGTAGCTGTCAGCAAACTGTACTGCCTTGCTGTCTGAGCAAACAATATGTCAAAGGGAGATAAAGCCAAAAGTGCTGTTGCTAATAACGCCGCCAAATTAGAGGCAAAAAGTTCCTGAGCTAAAGCGTACATCAAAGGTAGCGACAGCAAACTCAATAGTGCTGGCAAACTGCGGGATGCTGTTAGAGAACTGCCAAATTGCTGCATCCACCAACGAGCCAGGAGAAAGTATAAAGGCGGATGCTGCGGGTCTTCCAGTGCTAAAGAACGAATTGTGTCTGCTTCTGTACTCCCGGGTTTAATCCGCTGATATTTTTGCAATTCTGGTGCCGGAACAATCCGGTTTTGGAATAGTTCGTCGTCGATTTCTTGGCGGGTGAAACCAGCGGCGCGGATTGATGTGTAAGCTTCGTCGTGCCAGTAAAGTTTGCGATCGATTTCAAAGAACCGAAATCCGATACCTAATAAGATGCCGATCGCCAATAAGCTCATCAGCCAGCGGGAATTTTTGGTATTAACAGATGTGTCTTGATGTGTTGTAGATCCCATGCTTGTCCTAATTGTGGCGATTCCCCGCAGGATAGCTACGCTTCACGGAATTTGGCACTGTAGACCATCTTAAACCTCACTCCGAGAGCGATCGATACCTAGTACATACCCCAACAGACAATAATTCTACCCTCTGCCGGATGCCGAATACCTTATAGATCGGAGCCTTGTGAAAGCTGGCTGAGGCTGAACCACCCCCAAAATCAAGAATCTTCAACCAGATCCTCCCAGAACCTCCAGACCCCAAAAATAACTGCTAACATACGTGTTGTACAGTTAATCAACAAGCTCCGCAAGGGGTCTACCCGCGTACCGCAAATGGCAAAAAAAGAAACGTCTATAAAAACTTCCACTGAAAACTCAGAAAAGCAAAAAGCTCTAACTTCCGTACTCTCCCAAATCGAGCGCAGCTTTGGCAAAGGGGCGATCGTCCGATTGGGAGACTCCACTCGCATGAGGGTAGAAACCATTCCCACCGGAGCCCTGACACTGGACATTGCTTTGGGCGGCGGTTTGCCAAAAGGTCGAGTTATTGAAATTTACGGCCCGGAAAGTTCCGGTAAAACCACTCTAGCCCTCCACGCGATCGCCGAAGTCCAAAAATCCGGCGGTATCGCAGCCTTCGTCGATGCCGAACACGCCCTCGATCCCACCTACGCCTCCGCTTTGGGCGTCGATATTGAAAATCTCTTAGTTTCCCAGCCGGATACCGGCGAAATGGCCCTGGAAATTGTCGATCAACTCGTGCGTTCCGTCGCCGTCGATATCGTAGTAATTGACTCCGTAGCCGCCCTCGTCCCCCGCGCCGAAATCGAAGGCGACATGGGCGACTCTCACATGGGTTTGCAAGCCCGATTGATGAGTCAAGCTTTGCGGAAAATCACCGGCAACATCGGCAAATCCGGCTGTACCGTCATTTTCCTCAACCAACTGCGGCAGAAAATCGGCATAACTTACGGCAACCCGGAAACAACAACCGGCGGCAACGCACTCAAATTCTATGCCAGCGTGCGGCTCGACATTCGCCGCATTCAAAGCTTGAAAAAAGGTACAGAAGAATACGGCAACCGCACGAAAGTTAAAGTTGCTAAAAATAAAGTTGCTCCGCCTTTCCGCATTGCCGAATTTGACATTGTATTTGGCAAAGGCATTTCTACTTTAGGCTGTCTGACTGACTTGGCCGACGAAATGGGAGTAATTCTGAAAAAAGGTTCTTGGTATAGCTACAACGGAGAGAACATAGCTCAAGGACGAGACAAAGTGATCCAGCACATGGAGAAAAACATCGATTTCAAAAATGAAATTGAGGAGCTAGTTAAAAAGAAACTTGAGACTGGTGCTCTGGTTTCTGCTAATTCTGTCGCTCCTATTGAGGTAGATGATGTAGATGATGTAGATGATGTAGATGATGTAGATGATGTAGATGATGTAGACAGTGTAGATGATGTAGAGGATTTGGAAGAAATCTAAATCTTTTAGTCAATAAATCCGATAGCTGTTAGAGTCCCGACTTTTTAAAGAAGTCGGGGCTCTGTTTATTCTGTTTTTTTAAGATGTAGGGGTAAAGCATTTGAGATAATACAAAGATCCCCGACTTCTTCGATGAAGTCGGGGATCTAAAATAAGAGTATTTCACGTTTAATGTTGAGGAGTTTGGTTGAAGGAAATCTCTAAAACTTCTATCTGCTGGTTGAGAGTAGCAGAGCGCTTCTGAGCATATTTGTCGTGCAGAAAAATACTTAAGCCCACACCCATTGGCAACACAAAATAGATAAATCCCAGCAACATCTGAGCAATTTCTTCTTGCGCTGCTGCATCGATTTGAGGCACAGCATTAGGTTGACTTGTCGTGCTGTTGACTGGCTGCTGATTGGATTGCTCGATCGCCTGTGCTTTTACTTGCGGTTGAGCTTCCTGGGCGATCGCCCCAGAAGCAGTTCCCAAGCATCCAGCCACTGCTACACATACTGTCAGAAAACTAAAAAGTCTTGATTTAACCTTTAATCCGTTGTTCATGGCACTGGTTGAGTGGCGATCGCCTTGCTGAGTTTCTCTTTCGGTTAAGCGTACAAGCATTTTTACTTACCTGTTATTAAAATAAATTTAATTTCTGTATTCAAATATACTGTTTTTTTTATTTTAACGCAATAAGTATTTATTACTAAAATTAGGTTTAAATGCAATATCTGCATTAATTCGATGCGCCAGTTGGGGTTTTGAGCGCAAACAGTAACTTTGTATACAATTTTTCCTCTGGACATCCACTTGAATTGGAACGCAACATAAAAGCGCGATCGTAAAAAAACCGTTACCCCAAACAGTTAGAAAGTCAACTCGAAATTAATAATCTGTATTATTTATTAGGACAAGTTATATATGCTTCAAGGGCTTTTATCGTTCAGAGGGCCTTTTCGGATTCTGAACCTGAGTTGGTTTGCTTTTTTCTTAACTTTCGTAGTGTGGTTCAACTACGCACCCTTCAGCACAACGGTGCAGCACGATTTGGGACTGACAGTTGGGCAAGCCAGAATCATCAGTCTGTCCAATCTAGCTTTCGCAATTCCTGCACGTATTATTATCGGGATGTTGCTCGATCGCTTCGGGCCTCGCATCACCTTCTCTTCACTCCTAGTGTATGCAGCATTTCCGACACTGGCATTCGCTTTTGCCCAAAACTTCAATCAGTTGGTTTTGAGCCGTTTGGCAATGGGAATTGTCGGCGCTGGATTCGTGGTTGGCATTCGCTTAGTTGCCGAATGGTTTCCCCCAAAAGATATCGGCTTCGCTCAAGGTATCTATGGAGGCTGGGGCAACTTTGGCTCTTTTGCCGCAGAAGCAGCGTTACCAGCGATCGCGGCAGGAACAGCTTTTCTCTCAGTCGGACACACAAATTGGCGGCTGGCGATCGCCCTTACTGGGATTGCCACAGCAGTTTTCGGAGTCATTTTTTACTGCAACGTTCAAGACACTCCTCCCGGCAAAGTCTATCAGCGCCCGGCCCGCAACGGCGCAATGGAAGTCACCAGCGCCAAAAGCTTTTGGGCACTGTCAATGACCAATATTCCTCTATTTGGTGCCTTAGCTTTGATTGTGTGGCGGTTGCAGAAAGCAAATTTTCTGACTGCAAATGTGATGTACGCTATTTGGATTAGTTTGACAGCACTCTATTTAATTCAGGCTTACAAAGCTTGGGAAGTTAACCGAGAAGTTGTCACCAGTCAAAAACATTACCCACCTCAAGAACGCTATCAAATCAGTCAAGTATTCGTATTAGAATTAGCTTATGCAGTCAGCTTTGGTTCAGAGCTCGCTGTGGTTTCTATGTTACCGGAATTTTTTGAACACACCTTCAATATAAATCATGCGATCGCCGGGCCGATAGCTGCTACCTATCCCCTGATGAACTTGGTCAGCCGTCCAGCCGGAGGCTTAATTTCTGACAAAATCGGCAGCCGCAAGTGGACGCTGACAGTCATGACCGGCGGAGTAGGGTTGGGGTATTTAATTATGAGCCAAATTACTGCCAACTGGCATTTAGCAATTGTGATTATCATGACCATGTTATGTGCCTTCTTTGTCTTCGCCGCAGCAGGCGCAACTTTTGGAATCGCCTCCTTAATTAAACGAGAAGTAACTGGTCAAATTGCCGGAAATATCGGTGCTTACGGCAGTGTCGGCTCTGTAATTTACGCCACCCTTTATAGCTTTCTGCCCCAAACAGTTGCAGGCAACCGCAGCTTCTTTGAGGTACTCGGAATTGCTGCTGTAATTGTGTGCTTCCTTTGTGTTTTTATCCTGAAGGAACCGAAGGTTATTGAAAGCAAAGATTTGCCAGAAGAAGCTATGCTGCTGGGCCACTAAATCGCAAATCAAGTTTTAATTAGAACAACTTAAAACAACAGAACACCCAGCAGGCTGACTTCTTTATTTAAGAAGTCTGGCTTTGAGATGAGCAGCAGTTTATTTATCACTTTTGTCACTTACTGTGGCAAAGAAATTGGCTGAATGTATTGAGAATTAGCGCGCACATAACAGCCATTTGTTGTCAGCAGCCAGGGTTGACCTTTCTCAATTTTAATTGCATTTGTTCCCCTGAGTTCACCGAAAATTTTATCTTTGTTCGCGCTGTAAACTTGTTTAATTGCTCCGTTTGGCGTCTGGCGACAGTTGAGTTTTCCATCCCGTGAGGTGATTCGCCACAATGGCCAAGTTCCAGAACCAGCAGTTTCAGTCAACCAAGTATTAGCATTGCTAGAAGTATAGTCGCCACTTGCATTAGGACGCGGTAAAGCTTCGACTAAATTTACTTTAACTGTCTTGCCCACAGAAGGACAATTTTCTCCTGCTTTCACCTTCCAAGTAACTTCGGCTCCCAATTGGCTGCTGCTTCCAACTTGACGGGTGACAATGGTAATATCTCCAGAACAAACAATTTTTTTGCCAGGGCCACTCGCACTATCTTTGAAAGTTCCGTTGTAATAGTAAGAGCCTGCTGCTCCTTCGGAACGGGTAATTTTAATATTGCCCAAAAATTCCCGATTGCCTACTTTGGTCAAGTAAAAACTGCTGCGATTGTTCCCTTTTTCTGACAGGTTTAAAGTAGTTTGACCGTTGGGATTAACATAAGTGGTAGCGCTAGCAGCACGGCACCAAATTAATGACAAAACTCCTGCATAAAACCAAATATTAAGTCGTTTCATGGCAATACCTTTTATGAATTTATACTTTATTATACCTAGTATGTAAATACTTCACCAGTCGCTCAAATGAGTGACACTCATTTGAGCGACTGCGCACTCGTCTGACCCTGGGCGCGGAGCATCCCCGGCATCAACTCTGCATAACTTCACCTTACTTCAGATCCCTTCAACTCTCTTCACTTGCTAGCACCCGCATCGCTTGGTTTACACGGTTCAACTTCTGACTCATTGCAGGTTCCAATAATGAGCAGCAGAATAAATTTATATACGTAAGTAAGGGAGTTCCAATCACCGCTAGATACTGTGGATTTTACGGTTACTTCCCGGTGGGTCAAGTTGCGGTAACTAACACTAGCCCGATTTTGACAACTGGCAGATTTTACCTCTGAGGCTGTTTGTAAAGAAATGTAAAAGCTCCTGAAAGCCAATTGCTGTGACAGAAAGTACGATTTCTAAGCTGAGTCGGTAAAAAAAGTTGTCTTGATTCAGCGCAAAAATGAACTTGACAAACACCAATTAATTTGCCCGAAACTTAAATCATTGTTGAAGGGAGAATCAATCATGGCTGACGGTCAATTAGAAGTTATATTAAAGATGGCTCGAACAATTAATCCTCAAATTGAGAGCGATCGACATTTTGAAATAGACTTGGAAAAATTGCGCCAACTGCCAGCAGGAACATTAGGGTGCGAAGTGGCGCGGTTTCTAGACGAACAAGGCTTTGAGCCGATCGCATCGGGAGACTGGATTCAGCGAAACCACGACGTTTGGCACGTTCTGACCGGTCTTTCAGCTTCAACAGAAGATGAATTTGTACTTCAAGCGTTTACTCGCGCTCAAGTATTTCGTCCTTCCTGTGCGATTTTAGTGTTAGTTGGACTGATCGGCGGCAAATGCGCGATCGGACAAATTATCAAAGGCTTAAAACACGGAAAACTAGCCACTCGGCTAATAGACTGGGATGTTGCATCTGATTGGGAAACTCCTTTATCTCAAGTTCGAGAAAAACTCGGAATTCAACCCTTAATTGATTAGATTTTAACTCGTTACCTCATTGCAAAAGTATGCAAAGCACAAGTGACAAACCGGAAATTAGCCTGAGTCCACGGGAAAGAGCGATCGCGCAATTAGTAGCCCAAGGCCTGCCAAACAAATGTATTGCCAAAAATTTAAATATCAGTCATTGGACGGTTGCTACTTACGTGAGGCGGATTTTTATCAAACTCGGTGTTTGTTCCAGAAGTGCGATGATTGCACTGCTGATCCAAGAAAATTTGCTCTGGGACTGATAAATAAGTAGGGTGCGTCAGCTAGCTTTAATTCTCTGGTAATCCAGAAACTCTACGCACGACGCACCCTACAAAAACATATTCCTAGACAGATTAAAACCCGGTTTACCTGTAAAACCGGGTTTTAATTTGCCATGTTTAAAACCTTCTATGCCAAAGCCAAAGAAGGAGAAGAATTTCTCAGAAAACTCAGCAATTCTCGATTCACCGTTTGCGGTGCTTCCTGCTGAATCCAGTGACCGCAGTTAGGAACTAATTTCAACTTAAACGGAGCCGTAATTAATCGGTCTAAACCTTCTACAAGTTTGTGGCTCAAAAACGCATCTTCTTCTCCCCAAAGCACCAAAGTAGGCACTGTCACAGGTTCTAATTTCTGTCCCCAATGCCAAAGCCGCTGCGGGTGAAACATCTGCTGGTAATAATTCATCGCTGCCGCTAACACTCCCGGCTTTTCTAAAGCAGTCTGATAAATCTTTGTTTCCTCAGCGCTAAAAGCTCCTTTGCGAACAGCTTGTCCTTGAAAAACATTTTTCACAAAATCTTTCAAGTTTTGTTGGATCAACCATTCGGGAATGCCGGGAACCTGAAAAGCCAAAACGTACCAACTGCGGCGGATTTGATCTAAATTGCTCGCCATTTCCTGCACGAATCGCTGCGGGTGCGGAGCGTTTAAAATTGCCAAGCGGTTGAGCTTTTCGGGGAATTTTTGAGCTAAGTGCCACGCGATCGCACCTCCGCAATCATGACCGACAATGTGAGCTTTTGTATAGCCGAGCCGATCGATCAAACCGCGAATATCGGCGCTCAGCGTATCTAAATCATAGCCGCTTGTCGGCTTGTCGGAATCGTTGTAGCCGCGCAAATCCGGCACCACAACCTTGAAATGACGCGCTAAGGCAGGGATTTGATGGCGCCAAGAGTACCAAAACTCTGGAAACCCGTGCAGGAGCAGAACGAGATCGCCTTCTCCTTGAGAAACGCAGTGCAGGCGGATGTTGTTGGTTTCGACAAAAATGTGTTGCTGTTCGGAATCGAAAGAATTCATAGTTGGAAAGTTAGACTTATTTTGGGGAAGTACAGAACCCGCCGACTGGTAGCAGGCTGAAACGGCCCAATGGTTTTAATGTTTCTGCTTTTATTGTAGCTGCTTTTCGAGTCCCGCCACTGCAATCTAATTAAACTTAAAACTTGTAGGGTTTTTCGGTGTCCTGTTTTTTAGGTGTAATTACTAATCTTAATTTTATCACCTTAAATGTATTGTTTTAACAGCGGCGCAGGCGATTCAATAATAGCACAATTTCGTCAGTTGCCGATCGCATTTTTGCAGCCGATAGGTCAGATTGATTCACGATAATGCTAAACACCAGCGGCTCGTAATTCGGAACTTCGATATATCCCGACAGCGCCGAAACTCCGCTCAAAGTTCCTGTTTTAGCTTGCAAAACTACGCGGTTTGGTGTAATATTTAAGCGATTTTTCAAAGTGCCGTTCTCGCCCGCGATCGGCAGTGACTGGCGGTAAATAGATGCAGCAGGTGAATTGGCCATAAATCTCAAAGTTTGCACCAAGGCTTCTGGACTAATTAAATTGTGCCGAGACAAGCCCGAACCGTCAGTTAATATGTAGCTGTTTGGATTTACTCCTAATTGAGTTAAAGCTGTTTTTAACTCTTTCAAACCGATTTCACCTGTATCCTCTTGTGGCACAGGCATCTTGCCTGTGAGTGTTTGCGGCAGGGGAATCTTGTCTGTAACTTTTCCCAGCAACCTCAATAAAACTTCTGCATAAAGATTGTTGCTTTCTCGATTAGTTTCTTTCACCAATTCCGCCATCGGGGGCGATTCAACGGTCGCTAATTCTTGATTAAAATTCCCAGAAGCAGATGCAACGAAAGCCTGTTTAACAGGAATTCCCTCCGCCGCCAGGGCTTGTTGAAAATACTGCAAAAAATTATTAGCGGGGTTGACAACGGCGACATAAGCTGGTTCTGATTCTGCACCAACTTTCAACTGTCCGCTAACTCGAATTGCAGGTCGATCGAACTCCCGGCCAACTTCAATAAACTCAGATTCGTTTTGGGCGACTGTCACTGAATTGTTCTGAATTTGCCACTGATTTGCCAGCTTTGGTTCGGCAAAAGTAACTTTCAGCGGTTGCCCGAGATCCTGCGGGGACAAAAGAAGTTCGATCGCATTTTGATTGAAAATTAAACTGTTAATCGGCGCTCCGTAGCCTGCTTGCGCGTCTTCCCATTCCCAATTCGGATTGACTGCACTGCCTTGAAAATAACTGTCATCGCCAATCAACTGGTTAACTTGACTGATTCCCCGCTGTTTCAACTGCTGCGCCAAGGATTTCAACTGAGCCTCCGCAATGCTCGGATCTCCCCTGCCGGCAACGTACAAACTCCCATTTTCGCCGCTGTAAACCGATGTCTTAATCCGAAAATCTGCACCGAGTTTCTGCAAAGCAGCGGCTGTGGTTAGCAGCTTGACATTTGATGCTGGAATAAAATATTTTTGGGCATCGCGGCTGTAGAGAGTAGCAGTAGAAGATAGAGGTTGAATCAAAATGCCCCAGCGCGATCGACTAAATTCCGGACGGTTGGCGATCGCATCTACTTGTGCCCCCAATTCCTCAGGACAAATATCCCCAGCAACCGTCGGCGTTTGAGCAGCAACCGCCGACGGACGCCCCAGAATTAGGACTAACAAACTAACCGCAATTCCTTTGATTTTCAAAGTGCAAGTTCCTTAACAATAACTCTTCAAATTAACCCTTGTAGGGACACGGCAATGCCGTGTCCCTACGGGGATCGCTCGGTGTACTTCATAAACTTGCAATCTGCTGTAATAACTATTCAAATTAGATGCGCGAGAGCTGGGAATTGGCACTTCCATCAAGTCAATACTAATAATAATAACGCATATGAATTCTCGGATTGAACAGCGCCTCTACAGGTTTTCCCTCTTTGAGGTGTTCTTCCACAATCAACGGTACATCACTCGGTTTAACTCGACAATACCAAATTTCGTCTGGGGTAACTCGTACAGTCGGGCCAGTGTTGCACTGTCCCTGACAGCTACTGGCCTCAACTATTACCCCTGCAACTTGTTGAGCTTCAAAAGCAGCTAGCACTGCTGCTGAACCATTTTTCAGGCAAGATTGATACTGGCAAACCAATACACAGCGGGCTTCTGGTTGGGAGTCTGGTTCTCGGGCTGGAGATTCTGGCATTGGTAAGGATTTATCCGCTCTTTAATATATCTTAACAATCTTGTCAGGCCGATCGCCCGCCGGAGGGAGGCAAACGGCAGAATTTTATAGTGCGATCGAAAAAAACAGCAAAATTCTGGCATTCAAAATCTTTCCTTCTTTCTACCTTCTAACGAATCCCTTCAGCAGAGCTGCCTTTCTTCAGTCTCTGTCACGCTTTCCCTATATGATCGATGTAGAGAGATAACTGAATCAACCGCTAATCATGCCAAAAACAGTAGCCGATGTAATGAGCCGCGAGCCGATTTTGGCGCGACCCGAAATGCCCTTGAACGAAGCGATTAAAATTTTAGCCGATCGACGCATTAGCGGTCTTCCCGTCGTAGATGAGAATAACTTGTTGGTAGGAGTCATCTCCGAAACCGACTTGATGTGGCGGGAAACCGGCGTAACTCCGCCCGCTTACATCATGGTGCTCGACAGCGTGATTTATTTGGAAAATCCATCTCGTTACGAGCGAGAGCTCCACAAGGCTTTAGGACAAACAGTAGGAGAAGCGATGAGTACAGAGCCAGTTACCATCGGGCCCGACAAATCTCTCCAAGAAGCTGCAAAACTGATGCACGATCGCAGCATCCACCGATTGCCGGTGCTTGATACTGCCGGCAAAGTAATCGGCATCCTCACTAGGGGAGATATTATCCGAGCGATGGCGGCCGAATCTTAATTAACTTTTGCAGTTCCAGGACTGTATCAGAAAACGAGCCGATCGCTCTTTCAATCTCGCTCACTTTTGGCAACTACCAATTACCAATTACCAATTATCAAATTTAAAATCGAATGAGCATTACCCCTGAGTCTGTCGAACAATTGCTGAATTCCGAGGATTTTGGCGAAAGACTGCGAGCAGTCAACCAACTGCGGCAACTAGATCCCGCGATCGCCTATAAACTGATTCAAATTGCGATCGGCGACAAAAACGTCCGGGTTCGCTACGCAGCAGTCAGCCAAATATCAACCCTCGGCACGCAGAATCTGCCGAACGCTTTAGAGGTACTGCGAAACAGCCTGAACAACGACCCGGAACCCGACGTGCAAGCAGCAGCAGCCGATGCTTTGGGTGCATTGAAATTAACCGATGCTTTAGAAGATTTACAGCAAGTTTACAGCAGTACATCTGAATGGCTGGTGCAGCTCAGCATCGTCGCGGCTTTGGGAGAAATGGGAGATCCGAAAGCCTTTCCGATGTTAGAAAATGCCCTCACTTCTGAAAACGAATTGATCCAAACCATTGCGATCAGCGCATTAGGTGAATTGGGAGATAAACGCGCGCTGCCGCTGCTGCTTCCCTACGCTTCCAATGCAGATTGGCAGATCCGTTACAGAGTCGCCCAAGCTCTCGGGCGGTTGGGCGGTGCAGAAGCAGAGACAGCTTTGGAAATTCTTGCCAAAGATGAGGTTGAGCAAGTTGCTCAGGAAGCTAGAGCCGGACAAGAGAATATTTTAAAGTTGTGAGTTTTGAGGTGTGAATTTTGAATTAATTTAGAATTTTTTCTGAGGATTCTACTAAAAATTCCGTTCGCTATCGCACACAGAGTTCAGAAACCCGGTTTCTTGCTATATTTCTCGTTTTTGTCTGCAAAACTCGTAGAAACCGGGTTTCTAGCCCGCTAGCCAGCGGGCTGGGTGCGCACCGCAAACCTTACTAATCAGGAAAAATCTCAACTCTCCAATCTAAAATTGTCTTGATGCCACGGGCGATCGCCAATTTCCTGTAAACTCTCCTCAAAGTCGATCGCACTCTTCCCTTTCCCAACCAGAGCCGGGATCTTGACATCGGCACTTTGACAACAGCTATAATCAAAATAGATAAAGCAGCGGCAGGGATTAACACAATTATTGAATTGTACCCAACCAGCTAGCGATCGGGGAAACTATCGTTAAGAGGGTAAGCAATCTACCAGCCAAACCCACTCTTAAAAGTGTTTATCATCCCCATGCTTGAACAACTACAAAATTCCCGTTCTCAGTCCTCGGACATTTTAACAGGAGAGCGCTCGGCCTCTCAAGTCGCAACAACTTCAATCAATCAAAACTTTATTTATAGAGTTTTAGAACTTACCAACATAGAACGCAGCAAATTGAGTTTGTCCCCGCTAACCTTAAATACTCAGTTACTAAATGCGGCGGAAAATCACACCCAAAACATGGCACTGCAAGACTTCTTTTCCCATACCGGAAAAGATGGTTCGTCATTAGCAAGTCGGGTTACTGCAACGGGCTATAAATTCTCAGCGGCAGCAGAAAATATTGCTGCTGGTTCTTCTACACCCGAACAAGTTGTATCTTCATGGATGAACAGCAGCGGCCACCGTGCTAACATTCTTAACCCTAATCTCAAAGAAATTGGCATCGGTTATTATTTCTTAGCCGACGATACTGGCACAGAAAATTGGAATCACTATTGGACGCAAGTTTTTGCGACTTCTCTTGACGGTAGTGTCAATCCCGCACCTACTCCTACACCGACTCCCACACCGATACCTACTCCTACTCCCAACACATTGGTATCGATTATTTCGCCAATACCCAATGCTATAGGGGACGGCAGCCCGACACAAGCACCTAAAAATACAGCCAGCGGCGGCAATTATTTCCTATCAGATAGTGCCGATAGTCAAATACCGGCAAATGCTGCGGGATTGCCAATTTTTGCCCTTTCCGGCAAAGACAATATCACCGGGGGAGAAGGTGTTGATAGCATTAATGGGATGCAAGGTGCGGATACAATTAATGGCGCAGGCGGCAATGACAGCTTATCGGGTGGCAAAGAATCGGATTCAATTGATGGGGGTGTTGGCAATGATTTTATCAGCGGCAACAACGATAACGATCGACTAATCGGATCGGACGGTAACGATACTATTCGCGGTGGCAAAGAAGATGATATCTTGATTGGCGGTAACGGCGACGATTTGTTGGCGGGCGATCGCGGTCAAGATATTCTGACGGGCAGTGGCGGAAATGATACGTTTATTTTAGCAGGAGGTTTGTCTGCTTCGGCTACTTTAATAAGTGCAGATGCGATTACCGATTTTGCGATCGGGGATAACATTGGTTTGACTGACGGTATCGGGTTTGCAAACTTGACTTTTGAAGCTGTGAGTTTGCAGTTGGATGGAGGCGCAAGCGTCGCTTCTACGGCGATTAAGTCGGGCAGTAATTATTTGGGAATCGTGCAGGGTGTCAGTCAAAGTCAGCTTGCATCTTCTGTTTTTGTCAACGTCTAAAAAACAGCATACCCAGATTCCCGACTTCTTGGAGAAGTCAATCGATTTTAGATTTTAGATTTTAGATTTTAGATTTTAGCATTGACCTCACGGATAAATTAGGGGGCTCCTTTATCGGATACAGGTTTTTTATTCCTCCACGGATGAATCCGGGGGCTTGTATCCTGGATGCTTTCGGTCAGGAATCTAAAAACGAACGAGAGCGCTTTACGTTTAACTTTGAGAGTATAATCGGGGTGGCTGTTTTGAGAGATTGGTTGTTATACAGTCATGGACGGAAAAACACGGCGGTACGATCGCAGTCAACTCAACCGCAGGCATGGGTACTGAGTTTACGATCGCATTACCAGTGAAAGCTAATGGTTCAGCTTAAAAGTGGGTGGCAAGAGCGATAGATGCTGCATCAGACTGAAACGACTCGTTTAGCAGTTTGGCGATCGTGTCAGCGTTAGCAGGGCGACTGAAGTAAAACCCTTGACCTTCATCGCAGCCTCGCGCTTGCAGGTAGTCACGCTGCTCCTTGGTTTCAATGCCTTCTGCGGTGATCGTTAACCGCAGACTTTTTGCCAGAGCAATGATGGCATCAGTAATGGTGGCGCTGTCCGGGTTAGACAGTACATCTCGGACAAACGATCGATCGATCTTGAGCATATTAACCGGAAACCGTTGCAGGTAGTTGAGGGAAGAATAACCTGTGCCAAAGTCGTCTAGGGCGAGGGACACCCCAAGTTGTCGCAGTTGCAATAAGGTTTTGACCGATCGCTCAATGTCAGTCATCAAGGCAGTTTCAGTCACTTCCAGTTCTAAATACGCAGCTTCGAGTTCGGTCTGGGCCAAAATTTGGCGAACCATCTCAACCAGATTCGCCTGCTCAAATTGTCGAGCCGACAGATTCACCGAAATCCGCAGCGCTGGCATCCCAGCCAGTTGCCAGCGACGGGTTTGAGCGCAAGCCGTTCGCAAGACCCATTCACCAATGGGCACGATCTCGCCATTGGCTTCGGCGATCGGAATAAATTTTGCCGGAGAGACCAAACCCTCTGTAGAATGCTGCCAGCGAACCAGCGCCTCCGTTGCTGTCACCTGTCCGCTGTCGAGGTCGATCAGCGGTTGATAGTAAACCAGCAGTTCGTTACGCTCCAGCGCTCCGCGCAGGCTATTTTCTAGGGTCAGTCGCTCCTGTAACTGAAGGTTCATTTCTGGTGAATAAAACTGATATTGACTCCGCCCTTGCTGCTTTGCCTGATGGAGTGCGAAGCCAGCTTGCTGAAGAAGTTGCTCTGCAGAATTGGTATTTTCTAGATGGTTCAATGTAATGCCAAGACTGGCGGTGAGGTGGATCTGGTTGCCCTCTACAGAGAAAGGTTTTGCCAGCGTACTCAGCAGCAGTTGGGATAGCTTGACCACACTCTCCAGCGAGGGGAGTTCGCTGCGAGCGATCGCAAACTCACCATCGCCCAAACGCGCCAAGACCTCTGACCCATCCATGCACTGTACCACCCGTTGGGAAACGGCTCTAATTAGTAAGTCGGATATCCCAGGCTCCAACGCATGGCGCATCCCCGTGAAATCGTCGATACCCAATACCAGCACTGCGACCAAGGGTGAGTGATTTTGAGATCGGGTTTGATTCAGGCGATCGCAGAATAAGTCACGATTTGGCAATCCAGTCAGTTCATCGTAGTGGGTAATGTAATGAATCAATTCATCTAGTTTGTAAAGCGTTTGTGAGGAATTTGCCATCAGCGTACCGACTTCATCAGCAAACTCTGTGGGTAAGTTCGGCAATGTTCTTGTATCGAGGTAGTTTTGTAGAGCCTCCGAGGTTAAGATTACCGGCAGAAGGAGGTAGCGCAGCGTATAAAGCGTTGCTGCCGTACCCGCTAATGTCGCCAGCAGAGCAACCAGCAGAACCCCGACTGATGTCTCTACAGAGTAAGCATTTGAGGTAAGAAACCAGACCATTAAGGTTAGCAAAGGAACGTGCGTGCCTAAAAATGCAACCACCATAATTTTGGCAGTGTAGCTTTTTTTCAGCCAGGGGAGATGCCCCAAGGATGAGTATAGGTTAAGGTTAGGCTTTGGTTGCATAGGACTCGGTTTAAAATTTTAAAGTGGGTAGAGTATCCAGCAGTCTCGTACTAGGTGCGTTGGCTTCAGAAACGGCTTTTTTAACTAAGGGGCGATCGCCTTAGATTTGACAGATATTTTACAAATCGATCGACAGACAATACCGAGCCGCGATCGCTTGTATGATAAAATATCCAAGCTGTCGCCCAACAACCCATATATATACTGACCCTAATCGCCTTTTTCAAAAACGTGTGTGATCCGCGCCACAATTCACCGAAATTGACTTTTTTGAAAGCTGCAAATTAGATCGACCTTGAGCTTTTAGTCTGCTACTGATAACTAATGACTAATGACTAATAACTCAATTACTAAAAGGGTAACTATGAAAAAAGTAGCCGTGTTTGGCAATGCGGGAGGCGGTAAATCAACTCTCAGCAAGAGATTATCGGAAATCACTGGTTTGCCACTTTACATCTTGGATAAGATTCAATATCAATCTGGGGGCGCTGAGGTTCCCTATGAAGAATACAAGCATACCCATGAGAAAATTCTGGCGACCGATCGATGGATTATTGACGGGTTTGGTTGCAGGGAAACCCTCTGGCTGCGACTCAATGAGGCGGATAGTCTGGTTTTTGTCGATTTACCACTATACGTGCATTTTTGGTGGGTGACTAAACGGCTGATTTCAGGTAGCTTTATACCCCCAGAAGGCTGGCCTGAAAACAGTCCGATATTGAAGAGTTCAATTAATAGTTACCGCGCTCTTTGGTTGTGTCACAAGTATTTGACTTCCAGATATCGGGAGTATGTCGATCGCGCTCAAAATACCAAAAGTGTTTATCACATCAGATCCACTGAAGAGATTGCACAATTTTTGGAATCGGTATTGCAAATGACTGATGACTAATGACTTGGGAATGGGGAATGGGGAATGGGGAATGGGGAATAACCAATAACCAATAACCAATAACCAATAACCAATAACAACTGACTACTGACTACTGACTACTGACTACTGACTGCTGACTGCTGACTACTAACTAATTGATGCTACAGCCGATCGCAAATTGCCTTGAAATTCGCCCAAAATGCGATCGCACTCTTCCTTCTCCAAACCAGTCCAGTGCATCATCAAAGCTAATTTAACAGACTTGCCGCTTTTTTCGAGCAAAAAACCCGCTTCATCCCGGTTCAAATCAGTCAAATCCTGCAACATCCGCACAGCCCGATCGCGCAATTTCTTATTAGTCACCGCCACGTCAACCATCCGATTGCCGTAAACCTTCCCCAGCTTCACCATTACCCCAGTCGAAATGATATTTAAAGCCATTTTTGTTACTGTACCGGCTTTCAAGCGCGTCGATCCCGCCACTACCTCCGGGCCAACCAACAACCGAATATCAACATCAGCCTCAAAATTCACTTGTTCGACGGGTACGCAGGCCATAAACACAGTCTTCGCCCCCCGCTGGCGCGCCGCCTGCAAAGCGCCCGCGACAAACGGTGTCGTACCTCCAGCCGTAATCCCGACAACTACATCTAAGTTGGTAATTTGACGGTGGGCGATCGCCTCAGCCCCATCCTCAGCCCGATCCTCCAAATCCTCCGAACTCCGCACCAAAGCCCCCGCACCCCCGGCAATTATGCCCTGTACGAGTTCTGGCGGCGTGCAGAAGGTGGGGGGACACTCGGCCGCATCCAGCACCCCCAAACGCCCGGAAGTACCGGCACCGACATAAAACAGGCGGCCTCCTTGACGCAGAGACTCGGCGGCGATGTCGATCGCTCGGGCTAACTGTTCGCGGGTACGGGCGATCGCGCTTAAGGTTTGGGCGTCTTCCCGGTTGAACAAGTCCACTAATTCGATCGAACTGAGTTGGTCTAAATTCTCGCTGTTGGCATTCACCTGTTCCGTCAGCAGATGGCCCCGTTCTTCCAAATTCTTCATTTTTTGTCAGTTGTTAATTGTCAGTTGTCGGCCTTCAAGCGAAGTCAAGAGACATAAAGAGTCCCAGCTTAAGCCTAGGGCCTCTATATACAAATGGAGCCTAGGATTGAAAAAGCTCGAAGATATCAAATTTATCCTTCTTCCCTCTTCCTCCTTCTCTCTTCCCTCAAGATCCATCCGTTAAATCCGCTACAGAATCCTTTGCCGAACCTTCCTTTTACAAAAGTCCTTCGAGTCGGCGGCGAATAGAATCCAGTTCGTTTTGGGAAACGTCAGAATCCGGCTCCGGCTCTGGCTCAAGCTCCGCCTGCCACTGAGTCTGTGTTACATTGTCTTCTGGCGGAATTGCCAGCGCGCCCGCCGGTACCAGTTCCCAATCATAATCAACACTATCGCAGAACTCCTTAATTTCCTCATCGTCGATCGCCTCGACAGTGGGCTCTGGGAAATCCTGAGCTTCCAACATCACGCCAAAGCGGGTGGCGTCGTCTTCTGACTCAAACATCAGAACTTTATTGCGATCGCCGAGTTGAATGGTATGAATTCCCTCATTCTCGGTGCGGGCATTGAAGAGTAAGACGAACACTCGCATAAGTTTTAAAGACCTTCTTAACCACCGTTTTTTTATCTTAGGAGCGATCGGGCCACCGAGCAGTCGATTTTAAATTTTAGATTTTAGATTTTAGATTTTAGATTGACTCCCGATCTTGCACGCGCGGGGATCGAGAGGATTTTGGGGAGTTAGAATACTTGGTGTTAGGTTGTGTTGCGTGTTTTGATTAAGTTTGGTAAAGGTTCTTGGACTCTGCCGCCGAGTGTGGAACGTGAATCTTGAAATTCGATCCTCTGCGAGGGCTTCGCTAAAGCGCCACCGGCACTTCCCGCCTCAGTCCTGAGTCTACCAAAGGCAGAAGGTACGCTTACGAAGCACAAAAATTATACCTGTCTAAAACCCGCTGATTTCCTCAATTCCTGAATTCTCACAAGCTTTGAGAAACACCCATGACTAACTCGGACGATGACACAAATCAACTCGCACCCCGCCCCCACCGCCGCTGGTGGCGTCTGGTGCTGCTTAGCGGTACGGGATTGGGCATTATCGCCTTGGTTGGGGCGGCGGTAGCACACCAGTGGGTGCGGGAGAAGTTAGCTCCTTTGGTGGAAACTGAAGTCAGTCAGTTGCTGAAGCGCCCTGTGCAACTCGGACGTTTGGAGGGATTTTCTCTGACAAGTTTGCGGTTTGGCCGATCGACTTTACCTGCAACTCCTACCGATCCGGATTACGCTTCTACAGAAGCAGTGGAAGTGCAATTTTCGGTTTGGCCGCTGCTGTTCAACCGCACTCTCAAATTAGATATTACCTTAGTTAAACCCAGCGCTTATATCGAACAGGATGCTAAAGGCCGGTGGGTTAATATTCCAACGGCAGAGCAGAAATCTCCGGGTTTATTTAAAACTGAAGTTGAAGCAATTCGAGCTGAAAATGCCGCGGCAGTTTTGGTGCCGAGTCCCGCAGTCGGACAAAAAACTTCTGCTCCTATTTCTGTAACTATAAAAAATGGCAGTGCTCTATTTCGCGACCAAAATCACCGCGTTCTCTACGAAGTAAACGGTCAGTTTACTAACAGCGATAATTTTATACTGAAAGCTGATTCTCTGTTACCTGCGGCTCAAACTAACCTGCAATTGCAAGGTCAAAACTTGCCTTTGTCCGACCTCGCTCGACTGCTGAAACTTCCCGGCATTTCTTTACAAAAAGGTCTGGCTAATGGCAATTTGACCGTGCAATTGCGAGACAATAAAGTATCGGGAATTGTGGGAACGGCTAGTTTTGGAGGAGTGCAAGCGAGTATTGCTCCGCTGAAACAAATTATACAAAATAGCAGCGGTCAGTTGCGGTTTCAGGGAACTAATTTGATTGTCGATAGTCTGGCGGCTAATTACGGTCTAATTCCGCTGAAAATAGCAGGAACAGTTGCCACTGGAACTAATTTTAATTTGGAGCAAGCTAGCTTCGATCTGACAACTAACGTGCAACCAGTTGCTTTTGCAAGTGTTGTCAGTGCGGTGGAGACAGAGTTAGGGCAGAAAGTAGTATTGCCGGTTGCTGTTGCGGGGGAGGTGAAGGCGGATGTCAAGCTGACTGGAACCGTCGATCTGCCGGTGCTGACAGGTGCGATCGCCTCGACAAAACCCGCCACAGTCGATCGACTGCAATTAAACAATATTAGCACTAATTTCAAATTGCAACGGGGGAGAATGGCTCAAACCCCAACTCCCAATTCTCAATCTTCTATTCCCCCGTTTTCCTCTTTAGCTTTGACTTTGAGCGATATTTTGGTAGTGCCGGCGGCGGGTGGTAAAATTGGCGGGAAAGGTGAAGTTGATATTGCTTTGGGAAGTGAGAATTCGCGATCGGGTTTGGTGTTTGATTTACAAGCTGAAAACTTGCCCGCAGATGCGATCGCCCAAATTTACGCTCTCCCAATTCCTGCTACTGTTAAAATTGGCACTGTCTCCGCCAAAGCTCAAGTTTTCGGCCCCTTAGACAACATTCAAGCTAGAGTTCAATGGCAAGCACCGCAAGGGACTTTCCCCGCATCCGGCGAAATTCGAGCCGGAGGCAATTCGGCGGATTTGCAAAATACGGTTGTGAAAATTGGCGACGCTTCTGTTAACGTGGATGCTGCGCTAAAAGACCGTCAGTGGGAAGCTATGATCGAGGGCAATAGCGTGGCCCTTAACCGTTTGCAGCAAGTGGTACCGGGGCTTAATTTCCCTCCTGAACTAGCGGGTTTGTTCAGCGGAACCGTCGAAGCAGCAGGAACTCTGGACGATTTGAGTTTAAATGCGATCGCTGCGACGGGCAAAGGAACGCTGAATATTGCTGACAGTATAGTGGATGTTAATGGCGAACTAAAATCGGGGAACTGGCAAGTTGTTGGCAACACTGAAAAAGTAGCTGTCAATCAATTAATTGATATTGGATTGCCGTTTTTAGCACGTGCTAATTCTAACAATTCAACCGCCAATCTAGACAATGTAAAATCCAAAATCCAAAATCTAAAATCGCTCGGCGGACAGCTAGCAGGTGAATTTAAAGCCGCGGGCAATGTTGACAATTTGACTGCCGGCGGAATCAATATTAATGCCAACGGCAGGCTCAATTTTGCCGACAGCAATGTCAATTTAAACGGAGAATTGGTAGCGGGAAACTGGCAAGCAAAAGCAGAAACAGATCGCACTTCGATCGACCGCTTAGTAGATTTGACACTGCCGATTTTAGATGTGGCTTCAGCATTCAATCCCGAAAATCAGCAATCTGCCAATCTCAACAATCTCAAATCCAAAATCCAAAATCTAAAATCGCTCGACGGACAGCTATCGAGTCAATTTACAGCATCGGGAAGTCTTGACAATTTGACTGCTAGCAGCATCAATGCCAGCGGCAGCGGCAGAGTCAATCTTGCCGGCAGCAATGTTAATTTTAAAGGAGAATTGGCTGGGGGAAATTGGCAGGGAACGGCAGAAACCGATCGCACTTCCATCAGCCGCTTAGTAGATTTAGGATTGCCCCTGTTAGATGTTGGCTTGGCTTTCACTGCTGACAATCCCCAAACAGTCGCCAATCTCAACAATCTAAAATCCAAAATCCAAACTCTAAAATCGTTAGACGGACAAATATCGAATCAAATTCAAGCCCGCGGCAATCTTGATAATTCAACCGCCGCCGATATTTCTGTCAACAGCAGCGGCAAACTCAATATTGCCGACGGTGCTGTCGCTTTTAGAGGTAAATTAGAAGACAGACGCTGGCAAGCTTTCGCCGATGCCGATCGAGTTATTCTCAGCCGCTTAGAACAAACTGTTCGCAATCTCCAACTGTTTCCGCTGACGGCGACTTTGCCTAAAGGATTTGACGGCAGAGTTAACGGCGAATTCCAAGCAGCGGGCAGTTTGGATAACTTGACAGCCAAGGGAATTAGTGGTAGCGGAGAAGGGCGGATTTTGGTCGATCGACTCGGGGCGATCGATACTACGGCAAAATTAGAAAACGGCAACTTGCAAGCATTGCTGGAAACAAACGGAATTGCCGTCAGTAATTTAGAACAAACCCTCAAACAAACAGGTTTGCTGACAGCGGATTTACCGCCAGAAATTAACGGAACCCTCGACGGTCAAGTCCGCATTTTGGGAACAGTAGATAATCTAACCGCCAACGGCATCACCGCCAACGGCGACGGACAAATTCGACTCGCCAACGGCGGAGGAATTGTCAATGCTAAAGGCAGCGCCGCATCGGGGAATTGGCGCGCGTCAATCGAGGGCCAGCAAATTGCTATAAGTCGATTCCAGCAAGCTTTTGAGTCGCAGCGACAAAGCTTGCAAGCGCAAGGCGTAGTATCTGATGCCCCAAATCTCCCCCAGCTTCAAGGACTGTTTAACGGCAATATCAATTTATCCGGGCCGATTGCCGCTTCCCCGCAAACAGTTCGCGCCGGCGGCAGTTTCCGCATCTCGGAATTGCCGTTTGTGAAACAACCTTTTGAGGCAGTATTTAATTGGGACGGCAAACGGGTGGAAATTGAGAACGCCACAACTCCCGGTTTGACAGCAAACGGCTTTGTTAACGTCGAACTCGCAGGTAAAGGAGGGCCCTCAATTTCCAACTTAGATTTGGATGTCAGACTCGCCAACTTTAACCTGGAAGCCTTACCGGCAGAACAACTAGGATTTTTGTCACCAATTGGTGACAAAAATGCTTCCGAGAAAAACCAGCCCCTGCGCGGCAATGTCGATTTTACCGGCCGCCTCACCGGAACCCTCGCCGCCCTCAACTTAGTTGGCGACGTGGAAGTGCGGGATTTAGCAGTAAATCAAATCGCTTTTGACCCGGTACTGGCGGGGAGTGTGAATGCAGATGCTGGGAAAAGTGTAGATTTGCGTTTGGCCGGCGCAAGCGACAAAATTCAAGTAGCTTTAAATCAATCTTTTCTGCCGACATCTTTCTTAATTCAACGCGGGGAATCTGTCGCTAGGGGCCAAACCGAGGGAGAAACTTTGCGAGTTAATTTAAGCGATTTTCCCCTTGCTGCTTTGAATCTATCACCCGGTAAAGAGGCCGGTTTGGGGCCGATAACCGGTACGGTTTCGGGACAAGTAAATGTGCCCGGTTGGAAGCTGCCGTTAAATCCGGCGACTTTGCAAGCAAGCGGACAAATTGCGATCGCCCAACCGGCGATCGGCTACATTAAAGGTGACAGTTTCCAAGCCGAATTTAGCTACGCTAACGGCAGCGCCACTCTCACAAATGGCATATTCCGCCAAGGCAGCGGTCAATACTTAATTTCCGGTAATGTTCAAACAGGCGCAAACCCGAAATTTGCCGGGAAAGTTAACGTACAGCAAGGCAATTTGCAGCAGGTTTTAGCCGCTTTGCAATATTTCAATTTAGGCGACTTGGCTAGAGGCTTAAAACCTCCCGTTTACGGTGACAGTGGCGACGTGCAAACTGTGGCAGTCGGAGAACCGGATGCCCCGCTAATCGAACAGTTGCGCCGCTTGGCAGAAATAGAAACAATTTTGCAGCAGCAGCAGGCCGTGAAATCATCAGAAAAATTGCCTGCGCTATCTGAATTGCAAGGCACTTTTGGCGCGGAAATTGCTGTCGCCGGTTCTTTGCAAACGGGGGTGCAAGCTCAATTTAACGTGAAAGGCGATAACTGGCAGTGGGGACAATATGTCGCTGAAAAGTTCAGCATTGAAGGCAGTTTTCAGGACGGGATCTTAACTGTTTTGCCTTTGGAAATTCGATCGGGAAAAAGTGCGATCGGCTTTTCGGGACAACTCGGGCAAAAAGCTCAATCCGGGCAGTTGCGGGTAGAAAATGTCCCCGTGGAAGAGTTGGCAAAACTGGTGGAATTGCCTTTTGTGGATGTCACGGGAAATTTGAATTTGCGGGCGAATTTGGCCGGCAGTTTGGAAAACCCGCAAGCCACCGGAGAATTGAGTTTGGTTGAGGGTACGCTAAACGGAGAACCGATTAAACAAGCCGACGGCAGTTTCAGTTACAGCAATGCCCGCCTGAATTTTGGCGGCAGCGCTTTGGTAACTCAAACTGAACCGATTGAGGTGCAGGGAAGTTTGCCTTTTGAGTTGCCTTTTGCAGCGGTGAAAGCTGATAGCAATCAAATCGATTTGAGGGCGAATTTGCAAAATGAAGGTTTGGCAATTATTAATGTATTGACTCCGCAAGTTGCGTGGGTCAGCGGCAAGGGACAGGTGCAAATTCGCGTAGGAGGGACGCTGCAAGACCCTGTAGCGCAAGGAATTGCGAATTTTGAAAATGCAACTGTCCGCGCGAGAGCCTTCCCAGAACCGCTGACAGGGCTGACTGGGACGGTGCGCTTTGAGGGCGATCGAATTCGGGTAGAGGGAATTCGGGGACAGTTGAGTCAGGGACAAGTTGTCGCCCAGGGCGTGATTCCGCTGTCTGTGCCCTTCGCGGAGGGCGATGTCGATGCGGCTAATCCCCTGGCTGTGAATTTAGACAAGTTAGCCGTCAATCTCAGAGGATTGTACAGCGGCGGCGTTGTCGGTCAAGTGCAAGCAAGGGGCACGGCTAGGCGCCCGCAGTTGAGCGGTAATATTGAACTGTACAACGGCGAAGTATTTCTTCGGAGTCCCGGCGGCGGCACAACTGAGTTAGCTTCTTCCTCTTCTGCTTCTGATTCTGATTCTCCTTCCACATCTTCCCCTTCCCCTGCGACTGATGTTTCTGCTTCCCCTTCTGCTGCGACTTCCCCTTCCCCTTCCCCTTCTCCTTCCCCTTCCTTTGAAGTTGGATTAAACGATTTGCGGCTGAATTTGGGCCGGGGAATTCGGGTAACAAGTGCGCCGATATTGAGTTTTCAGGCGACTGGGGGCTTGACGGTGAACGGAACTTTAGATGACCTTCGCCCGGAGGGTACGATTCGGTTGACTTCCGGGTCGGTGAATTTGTTTACAACGCAGTTTAGACTCGATCGAGGATACCCCCAGACTGCTACCTTTATACCAACACAAGGACTCGATCCGACGCTGGATGTGAGATTAGCAACTTCGGTGCAGGAAGTAACGCGGTTCCGCACTCCCGGCGCATCTGTAGCCTCTGAAATAGCAGACGAACCGACAACTTTCGGCAATGTGCGGAGTGTCCGAATTCAAGCGTTAGTGCAGGGAAGGGCTTCTCAGTTGGCCGAAAGTCTGGAGTTAAGGAGCTCTCCGAGTCGATCGGAAACAGAGATTGTAGCGCTATTGGGTGGCAGTTTCGTGCAGACTTTGGGACAGGGAGACAGTACACTGGCGATCGCAAATTTAGCCGGTGCGGGTTTATTGAACAACATTCAATCTGCGATTACTAACGCTACAGGATTGAGCGAATTTCGCTTATTTCCCACTCGGATTAGAGGGAACGAAGCACAAACAGCTAGTTCCAGTTCGGGTGCGGGTTCTCTTGGTTTAGGTTTAGAAGTTGGCTTTGACATCACGCGCAATATTTCAGCATCAATCATTCGAGTTTTGTCAGCAAATCAACCGACTGAATTTACTGTGCGCTATCGATTGAGCGATAAACTTTTACTCAGGAGTTCCAGTAATTTTCAAGGAGACAACCGCGTCACTGCCGAATATGAATTGAGGTTTTAGTTAGTCCAAAATACAGTCTACAAAAAGCTGACTATCCTCAATGAGGAATCGAAAAAGTGAACAGAAGAGAAGCCATCAAATTGATAACAGTAAGTATTACTTCTTTAATAGAGACAATATATTACTCGGGAGACCAATATATGCTTGGAAGTACGGTTAAAAATCATTATGACTGGATATTACTATACTGGATGCCCTACGACAATAATCTCTCAAGATTCGGACAACCAATTCTTCAAATGCTAAGTAAAGGTGTAAAAAATGACAAGGTTTTGGTAGTCGTACAATCAGACTTTAGTGGAGCAGCACAAGTTTCTAGAAGCATCATTAGCCAAGGTAAAGTTGATACGCAATACTTAGAAACAGCAGATAGTAGTAGTCCAGAAGTCTTGAGTGAGTATCTGACTTGGGCACAATCTCAATTTCAAGCCAGACGCTGGGCTATTGTGTTTTTAGGTCATAGTGGAACGCTTATGGAAATAAGCCCCGACGAACATCCCACCTCCCCTTCAATTGCAGAAATTAGATGGATGAATCTTCAAAAAATAAATCAACTTATATTGGATTTTAACCAATCTGTAAAGGGAAATCTAGAATTATTATTTTTCCAAAATTGTAATAAAGGAAATATTGAAGTACACCATACCTTCCAAAATACTGCTAAGTATACGCTTTCATCTCAACTCCAACTTGGAGCGCCCAATTACTATTATGAGCAATTGTTAAGTGATTTGAGCGATTATCCCGACATTGATGGTTCTCAGCTAGCTAAAAAGATTATGGATTATGAACATCCTGATATGTATCATACTTTGACATTAACTAACAATCATTATTTTCGCTATTTGCCGGAAAAAGTTAATGTTGTGATTGATTCTATTTTGCAAGCAGATATTGCGCCTGTGAAAGTTTTTATATCCTCAATTTTAGGGCCTGAAGTCAATTTTTACAATAACACTACTGTAGTTTATCATAGCTCTGGAGAAACCTTTGTTGATTTCGCAAATTTTTTACAAAAACTTACCCAATTATCAGGTGCAAGTCCGTCAGCTTGTAACGATTTATTGTTATTTTTAAATAATTTTCTTATTCAGAGAGTGCAACAGAATGGTGAATTACTTGACTCAAGAATTAGACATAAGTATAAAAACTTATCAGGCTTAGGTTTATTTTTACCTAGAAATCGGCAGAAGCTGGAAAAGTATTTGTATTTATCGGTTTATTCAGACTTAAAGCTTGTAGAGCTTTTTGAGGCCGTTGTATTTGAGACAAAAAAGAACTAAAGATATTTGGAATATTTTACTTTCCCGACTTCACAGAAGCAGTCAGGGAAGTAAAACAACAGCCAGCATTCGCTCCCAATTCCCAATTCCCACGTCCCAATGCTATAATATAAATAGCAGAATCAAAGCCCTGCTGCCAACCCCGCACACAAGGTTATAGGAGTTAAGTCAAATGGCAAACAAACTCCAAGTAAAAACAGAGTCGATCGGCTACAGCGACTTTTACTGGAACCGCTTTAGTCCGAGAGTGGCGACTATCAGCAGCGTCCGCAACGCCAATCACTGGGACGGCGGATTTATCACCTATATTGCATTTCCCACAAAAGTAGAAGCTACAGCAGCAATGAAATATTTGCTCTTGCATCAAAAAGCTGGTGATGTCGATATGCGGAAAGCCAAGCGAATGAAAGCAAAAGGCATTCGGTGGGAACTCAAAATTCGGGGTTTAGCTTTTAATGAAGTGCTGAAACTGGCAACAATGGATATAACTGGAAAGCTAGTTATGTCGCCTGCAACTACTACTGAAGCCACAGGCTGATAATTGAAAAACTTCGTAGTTGCGCTAAGCGTGCTAAAGCGCAACTACCAACCTAAAAATCCCTAAAATATTGCATTTTCCTTCTTCCTTCTTCCCTCTGCCCTCTTCCTTCTATAATATGCGTTTTATCAGCCCCAAAACAGACTTTGCATTCAAAAGAATATTCGGTTCTTCCGAACATCCAGAAATTTTAATCAGCTTCCTAAATGCAATGCTGTATAACGGAGAACCAACAATCCAAGAAATAGAAATCATTGACCCTTATTCAGCAGGAAGCGTTACAGGATTGAAAGACACTTACCTGGATGTCAAAGCCAAGATTACCGGCAACAAAACCGTGATTGTGGAAATGCAGGTACTCAACGTCGCCGCCTTTGAAAAACGGGTAGTATACAATGCAGCCAAAACCTATTCTACTCAACTAAAAGCTGGAGAAGGTTATTTAAAGTTAAATCCGGTTATTGCTTTAACCATCACCGACTTTATCTTATTTGAAAACACCGAAAAACTAATCTCTAACTTTGAATTCACAGAAACCGAAGAGAAATTCGTTTATCCCAACTGCGAGTTAAAGCTAGTGTTTGTCGAGTTGCCGAAATTCAAAAAAGAATTAAATGAACTCGAAAATCTGCCGGAAAAATGGATCTACTTTATGAAAAACGCGCCCTCTTTAGAAGCAGTACCAGATACATTGGGGTCTATTGAAGAGATTAATACCGCGCTGGAAATTGCCAACCGAGCAAATTTGACACTTGACGAATTGAATGATGTAGATAAGCGAGAAATGTTTATCCAAGACCAAATCGGGTCTGTGATGAAAGGGATAGAAATTGGTATACAACAGGGGATTGAACAGGGAATCGAACAAGGAATCGACAGGGGTAAAATTGAAGGAGAAATAGGATTAATTATGCGTCTACTCGTGCGGCGGGTGGGTGATGTTACACAGGAAGTTCAAACTCGCATTCAGGGGTTATCTGGGGAACAGTTAGATGATTTGGGAGAGGCTTTGTTGGATTTTAGGAGTCAAGAGGATTTGATTGCGTGGTTGGAGTCGGCGGCGGGATGAACTGAGGAGTTAAACACAGAGGCAGGGATTTTTAACCCGGATTTGGTAGAATTCTCTATCTCTGCATTCATTTAAACTTTAGTATCTGCGGGAACTTCCCTCTGTACCAGCATCCAACCTAACAGCGCTAAAATAAGACCGAGAATGAGAAATCCTAAATCCCAAGCTAACTCGTTGATACCGGGTTTGACGTGGTGGATTCCCAAAATTTGATGGTCAACAATGCCTTCAACAAAGTCAAACAATCCAGCACCAATTAATATTGAACCGAAAAAAGTTTGAGTTGACAAAGGAACATCTTTGCGCTTCACTGCACGCCACAAACAGAAGATACCCGCTACTGTTACCAACCAATCCGCAGCGTGAAACAATCCATCTCCGAGGGTATTTAATTCTAAACCGGCAACGGTAGCATCGGTTTTAACGCTACTAAACATATGGTGCCACTGGAGGAGTTGGTGCAGCACAATGCCATCAAAAAAGCCGGATTGACCGATACCGAGGAGAATTCCTGCGATAATTAGAGGTCGGCGGTTGTTAACAGCGGTGGCTGGTGAGCTTGTGCGATCGTCCAATGGAAAACCTCAGATTATTTAACTGCTGAGTCTGGGTCGGTGAAGGGATTTGCCAATACATTTTTTAGTTTTGCTGGGGAGGAGGGGCGATCGCATCATCCGCGAGATAGATTTATCGAGTGAAGTGCGATCGCGCCTTGATTTTTGATGGATGATGGAGAAGTGCGATCGAATCTTGCCTGCAATAACTTCTACAACACCATCCACATACTAATTGATAGTTTTCATTACGTTAAACCTCAACATATTTGCATAAAGTCCTGGCTTCAGGAATAGACGAACCAGATTGACGCAATTCTTCTAAATGAAAAACTATGGCTGCTTTAATTTGCTGTTCGACTTCCTCGATAGTTGTACCTGTTGCTACGCATCCGGGTAAATCTGGAACATAAGCAGAATAATTGCTTTCTGATTTCTGGATGGCAATTGCATAACGTATAATTTTGCTTTGACTATCTGCTTTTGCCTTGGCCAACACCATAGACCCTTCTAGCGTCAATTCCCATCTGTCGCGAGGCGAATTTGTTTCTACATATCGTTTAACCAAGCCATCAGCAGCCAGTTTTTTTAAGACAACCATCATGTCAGGTTCTCGCGGTACATCTCGACGGGAAAGTGCATTCGCGAGTTCGTACCAACTCCACTTTCCTTGACCTTTAGCTACTAATTCCAGCAGCACTAATTCAAGCTGGGTTAATTGAGTTAGGTTTTTCATCAAAATTCCTCTACGCTCGGATGAAATAAAACGCCGAATCCTTCTTTTAATTTATAATCTTCAAGAGTAGCTGTGTGAGCATTGTTCCAAAGTTCATAAGCCTCATCCGGATCAGCGGGTTGTCCAGTTGGGTAGCCAAGCTTTTTATACCTGAGATACTCGCGTAACTCGTGAGTATAAAAGCGTAAATCAACAGGCTCAGCTACAAGGGTTTTGGTGGCGAGACTTCTTAACCTTTCAACCATTCTTAGCTCAGCTTCACCAACTGGATTAAATCTGCGAACATGAGCTTCAACCAAGGCAACGCCTTTATCAGTAATTTTAACATTTTGATAAGATAAGTTGAGAATCTTTCCGCCAGCTTTCGAGGGATTGAAGGGTCTGCCACTTTTTGCACCTTTTTCTATCATTTTATTCGAGTGGCTTTAATCTATCTGTAGTTAACAAAGTTCTGAAACCTTTAGATGTTACACTTTACAAGTCTCGACGCGAGAGAAGAGACTTAACAAGCCACAAGCTAACCCCCCCTTACGTCCTCGGCCTGGGAGGTGACCTTCTGGTGCTTTGGTGTTAAATTTGAGATCTCTATAATCCAACTCGTTACTATTCACACGCCAACCCACCCGAGCGCCAAAAGCTTCCGAAATTTTTTTATCATATTCCCTGGTTCCCCCCAGACTTTCATAGATGCGTTTCTGCACCGAAAAGCCGAAACGTCCGTTACTGTATTTTACCCAAAGTTGGTCAATAGTTCGTAAGTCTTCACAGGGGAATTGATCGATCTCTTCAATGCTGAGCCACCTCTCCTCTGTTCTGCCTGCTGCTTCCAGCATCTTATTCGTCGTTTCCTCATCTGCCTTTTTCCATTCTCCAGTTGCCAGTAAATCGCGCAACTTAGTGTAGTCTAGTCCGCCTTCTGACTTGAGGGAAGCATCCGGCTCAATAGGAGTAAAATTAGGAGGTGCAGGTTGAGGGGATTTTTCGGTTGTAGCATTATTTTTAGAACTCGGTTGATATGGTATAGCTGCTGGCTGTATCTTGGCAACGGCAATTCTTTTTACTGCTTTAATCGCATCCATATCACCAGGAAATGCAACTAATACCCGAATCCATAACTGTTCTGCCAAATCTAGATTCTTGTTGAGTTCAGCCTGGGAAGCATCATACTTGAGCGTCCGCTCATCATCTAATGTGGCGTATTTCGGCAAAAGAATTAGGTGAGATTTTTCAATAGGTTCAGCAATAGTCAGAGGTGTTTGCTTGGGTTTCCCAAATTGGCGATTGAGTTCGGTTACTCGCTGGATTAAATATTGATTCAATCGTTCAACAGTCGCACATTGACCTTGAGTACCCAATCCTTCTAGTAACGCACAAGTAAAAACACCTTGCTGTAAATCTTCAATTTCATAAGATATCTGATTTGGACTACAGGAAGCAATGCTGATGACTCCCATTTGCCGCGCTTGTTCGGCGGTTTGACGGCCAATCCCCTCAACTGACTTTCCCTCATCGCGGCAAGCATCCAAAATCAAAATAATATTATCAGCCCCGCAGCGCCGCAAGCGTTGGATAATATAATTAACTGAAATATTACTATTTGCAATATCTTCGGGAAAACCGTCAGTCGGCATCAAATAATCGCACCCATTTTGACGAACTCCGTGACCGCTGAAGAAAAACCAAAAGTTATCTCCCGCACTCATAAAAGGCTGTTCAAACCTAACTTGCAACAACCGCATCACGTTCGATCTAGTAGGCAGCAACTGTTTTTCCGATGAGTCTTCCGAAAAATGGTAAACTTTCTCAAATCCCGCCTCATTGCAGAGAAAATCCCGCATTAATTCTGCATCCCGCTTAGCATATTTCAGCGGACGTTGCAGGTGTTCGTATTCATTAATCCCGATGACAACAGCCCAATTTTTCGCCATTTCACTTTGATTGTTCCCGTTTAAACTTGAGCTTTATCGCTCCTTTTCCTCCCGCTGCAGCCCCGTTACCGATGATGCTAATTTGTCCCTGACCGTTAATTTCCACCGATAGCTCAATTTCCTCTAACTCCATCTTAGACTTGCGATCGCGCTTCTCTTCACTGCGGATTAGCAGTCGATCGACAACTGCCAGCAAATGAGCCATTTCTTGCTCTAATGTCTCTACACTGACATTATGAATTCTAAATTCACCCGTGGCATCGAGAACTTTTGGCGGTTTAGAAGACTTTGACGGTGATTCCATATCCAAGAAAGGTGCTCCCCCCATTCCCAGACTTTTGCCACCATCAGCAGTAACGACTTGAGGCGACTCGCCCGGAATATTGCTGGTCACAATCCTAATCGTTTCATCTGGCATAAGTGTTTAAGACTCCAAACTATCGAGATATTTTTGCTAAATGCGATCGCCCACAATAATTTTAAATTGTACCTAAAATTTATCAACCGTTAAACCAGCCCCCGGATTCATCTGTGGAATGGGTATCTTGCCCGCCCCGAATGTTAAATTTTAATACTAAAAAATCGATCGCCCGATCGCCCAAAACTACATAATATGACTTACAAGTTCGATCGTACTTCTATCAAAAATCCTAAATCCCAAAACCTCTTTGCCCAAACAGGTCCTTTCTGTGCAAACCTAAAAAACAGCAGACACAATTTTATAAACTCTAATTACAGAACCCTAGCAACCAGTTATGCAAACTCTGCCGAACCCCACTAAAACCCTCACCACCGAACCAACCTTCGACACCACCATCAAACGCCGCAAAACCCGGCCCGTCAAAGTCGGTAGCGTCACCATCGGCGGCGGCTACCCCGTCGTCGTACAGTCGATGATTAACGAAGACACCCTCGACATCGACGGTTCAGTCGCCGGAATTCGGCGCTTGCACGAGATTGGCTGCGAAATCGTCCGCGTCACAGTGCCCAGCATGGCCCACGCCAAAGCTTTAGCCGAAATCAAGCAAAAACTGCACGCCACCTACCAACCCGTGCCCCTCGTGGCCGATGTCCACCACAACGGCATGAAAATTGCCCTCGAAGTGGCCAAACACGTAGACAAAGTGAGAATCAATCCCGGACTTTACGTGTTCGAGAAGCCGAAAGCCGACAGAACCGAATACACCGACAGCGAATTCGCGGAAATTGGCGCAAAAATCCGCGAAACCCTGGAACCTCTAGTGATTTCCCTGCGCGACCAAGGCAAAGCTTTGCGAATCGGCGTCAATCACGGTTCCCTCGCCGAACGGATGCTTTTTACCTACGGCGACACGCCCGAAGGCATGGTAGAATCGGCCCTGGAATTCATCAAAATTTGCGAATCCCTCGACTTCCGAAATATCGTACTTTCCCTGAAAGCCTCCCGCGCACCCGTGATGGTGGCTGCTTACCGCTTGATGGTGCACCGGATGGACGAACTCGGCATGGATTACCCGCTGCATCTCGGCGTCACGGAAGCAGGAGACGGCGAATACGGCCGCATCAAATCCACCGCAGGCCTCGCACCGCTGCTGACTGACGGTATCGGCGACACCATCCGCGTCTCGCTGACAGAGGCCCCAGAAAAGGAGATTCCCGTTTGCTACAGCATTCTGCAAGCCTTGGGACTGCGGAAAACGATGGTTGAGTATGTCGCTTGTCCTTCCTGCGGTCGCACTTTGTTTAATTTAGAGGAAGTGTTACACCAAGTGAGAGAGGCGACGAAGCATCTCACGGGTTTGGACATAGCAGTAATGGGCTGTATTGTCAATGGCCCGGGAGAAATGGCTGATGCTGATTACGGCTACGTCGGGAAGCAACCGGGTTATATTTCGCTGTACCGGGGCCGGGAAGAAATTAAGAAGGTGCCGGAAGACCGAGGCGTGGCAGAATTGATTGATTTGATTAAATCGGACGATCGCTGGGTCGAACCTGAGTAGGCTTGACTGGATTTAGTTTTGAGGTTTGGGGCGGGCAAGATGCCCACCCCACAAGAGTTGTTGTGGCACAGGCATCTTGCCTGTGGCTTCGGGGGCGGGCAAGATGCCCACCCCACAAGAGTTGTTGTGGCACAGGCATCTTGCCTGTGGTCAAAGGAATACAACTCGGCAAAGTTGAATAATAATATATGTACGCCAAACGCGAGCCGGCCTTGCCTGTGTTAGATTGAGCGTAATTATTCTGAACTCTTTTCCTCCCGCGCGTCAGACAAATGGTTATAACAAAACGAGGGCTTGTTCTAAGTGCAGCAGCGGTGGTACTCACTGCTGTAACTCTTGCGAACACTGGTTGCAGTTCTAAATCTCTGGCTTCTTTTCGGGGAAGCCCTAAAGAATTGGTTGATGAAGTTTGGCAGATTATTGACAAAAGTTATGTGGATGGCACTTTTAACCAGGTTGACTGGAAAGCGGTGCGGAATGATTATTTGAACCGGACTTATACCAGCGACGACGAGGCTTACAAAGCAATTAGGGAAATGCTGAAGAAGCTGGACGATCCTTATACGCGGTTTATGGACCCTGAAGAGTTCAAGAATATGCAGGTTGAAACTTCTGGGGAACTGACAGGAGTTGGGATTCAGTTGACTCAAGATGAGGAAACTAAGAAGTTGGTGGTGATTTCGCCGATCGAAGATACCCCTGCTTTTACTGCTGGTATTCTCGCAAAAGATATCATTACTAAGATTGACGGCAAGAGCACAGAAGGCATGGATACGAATCAAGCGGTAAGTTTGATTCGCGGCCAGGCGAATACTGAGGTGACGCTGACTATTTTGCGGAACAGCAAGGAATTAGAATTTAAGCTGAAACGCGCTAAAATTGAAATTCATCCCGTGCGGAAGTCGGTGCAGAAAACTCCCATCGGAGAAGTCGGCTATATTCGCTTAAATCAGTTTAGTGCCAATGCTGCATCGGAAATGCGATCGGCAATTAAGGATTTGGAACAGAAAAAGGTGACGGGCTATATTTTAGACTTGCGTTCCAATCCCGGCGGGTTGCTGTACGGAAGTATTGAAATTGCTCGGATGTGGCTCAAAGAAGGTACGATCGTCTCGACGGTCGATCGAGTGGGCGAGGCCGATAAACAAACGGCAAATAAGGCAGATCTCACAGACAAACCGTTAGTTGTACTGGTAGACGGCGGTTCAGCAAGTGCTAGCGAGATTCTATCCGGTGCTTTGCAAGACAACAAACGCGCGGTTTTGGTGGGAACAAAGACGTTTGGTAAAGGTTTAGTTCAGTCAGTACGCGGCGTGGGAAATGGTGCGGGTTTGGCGGTGACAATTGCCAAGTATTTTACTCCCAACGGCACTGATATCAACCACGCCGGGATTGAACCAGATTTTAAGGTAGAACTCACCGACGCTCAAAAACAGGAATTGAGGCGCGATCGCGATAAAATTGCTACGACGGCCGATCCGCAGTACGCGAAAGCTATGGAAGTTTTGACAAAGCAAGTTACTGGTAAAACAGGGAACAATAAGGCTGAGGCGAAACCGAATGCTGCGCCACCTAAGCCGACTGCGGCGCAGGCAAAACCGAGTGCAGCACCTTCTAAATCGAAGTAGAAAACCTGTTTAGGGTTTCAGTTAAAAAAAAGCATTCGGGGGAAGAATTACGGCTAAAAGCCCAGATTTTAAACTCGAATGCTTCGCTATTTTTTGGCGTGCGTCATTGCGACTCACGTTAGCTTTCGCGATTCAGAGGAAAGCAATCGCAATCCGTCATTGCGGCTGGCATTTGCCTGCGCGAATTAATCCGATGCGGCGGGCAATGGCATCTTCGGCAGAATCGTAAGGGCCCCACTTTTCAATAATACTAGGGTTTGGTTGTTCGAGTTGGGCGATCCTTTGCGAGGGCTCCGCCAATGCCAAAATTTCGCAATTACCAGCAGGACGCTTGACAATATAAAATTGTGGTGTTTCTGTCATAGCTAAATTCGTCAAATAAAAGCTGGATACTAACTAAGCAATTCGCTCATTATATCAAATAAGGAAACAGCACTACGGGAGCGTGTCACTTTTGCGATGAGTATAAATACTCGTGAACCCAGAATGACTTTTTTATCGATCATCAGTATAATA
>NZ_JAUBSF010000068.1:0-39254 GCF_036704615.1 Microcoleus sp. K4-B3 | reverse complement strand
TACTTGAACGGGTTAATTGGAAATCAGAGACAAGCTGCCTGAGTATAATTACTCACTACAAAAGTGACATACTCCCAGCTAAATCTTCTCTCTCCGAATCTGCGGACAAGGCAAAAGAAGCTCTCACTCAAACTACGAATTCTGCCGTTAATGTTGTTAATCAAACTACAAACAATGATTTAGGTACTGTAGCGGAGAAAACAGAAAAAGCGAGGATTTCTATATCTGAAGTCGGGAATCAAGCAGTTAGTCGCGTTAGTGAAACTACCAACAAAGCTGTTGATGCTGTTTCTCACTCGGCGGCAACTGCTAAAGAAACTATTAATCAAACTACTAACTCTGCGGTCAATACTCTGAATCAAACAACTAGCCAAGCTGTAGAGAGTGTAAATCAAGCAACAGAAAAGGCTAAGATATCATTGGAAGATAGCATACACAAGGCGGAAAATATGAGCGATGCCGCTTCAAATGCCATTCAAAATGCTATCAATGGTACTGTTAAAGATTGGATTAATTCTCACCCTGTAGTCTTCTGGTTGGTGAGTCACCCGCTGATATCTTTAGCAATGTTGCTGGTATTTATATTCATTATCTTGGGTTTCTTACAGGCTTTAGGTAGTTTTTTTGCAGAAGGATGGTTATTTATTCTGCAAAGCCCTGGAAAATTTATGCAAGGGGTTTTGAGTGTTGCCTCTAAATCTGTAAGTAATGTCGGTGGAGTGGCTGTAAACTCATTAGTTTCACAGAATCCCGAAGACAAAAATAATTCAGCTTTACAATTGAGGGAAGTTGAATCAAACAGTTTGGAATCTCAAGAACGACTGGCTAATATTTTGACAAGGTTGGAGGCAATTCGACAAGAGCAGAATCAGCTTTTACAAGAAGCGTCCGCTATTTTAGGCAAGCAATTTAAGCCAGAGTGATCGGGTGTAGCCCGATCGCAACTCGTGGTAAATTTAATACATCCAGGCTTTCCATCAAAGCCAGATCAATAAAGGCTTGTAGTCGATCGCTCAATACGCCATGCCCGATTCCGAATTTTCCGACGATCTCAAATGGACGCCTGATGCCAAGGCCAAGCTGAAAAATATTCCCTATTTTGTCCGGGGACAAGCTCGCATCCGCATCGAGAACTTGGCCCGCGAAGCCGACACCGAAGTTGTCACAGTTGACTTAGTGGAGCAAGCTCGCATCGAGTTTGGGCAATAAGGGATCGAAAGGTACGCTAAAGCTTTAGACTATTAATTGCGTTGTAAGGACAAGGACTTAAAGAAATAGTGCGCAAAATAGTTATAGCTGGCAACTGGAAAATGTACAAAACTAGGGCAGAATCCCTAGAGTTTCTTCAAGGATTCATGTCCTGCCTGACGGAAACCCCAGAGGAACGGGAAGTCGTGCTTTGCGTTCCCTTCACTTCCTTGGCTGTCCTCTCGAAAAATTTGCACGGCAGCCGGATCAGACTCGGTGCTCAGAACGTTCACTGGCAAGAGTCGGGAGCTTTTACTGGGGAAATTTCCGGGCCAATGCTTAGTGAACTTGGTGTGCGCTATGTCATCGTAGGGCACAGCGAGCGGCGGCAATATTTTGGGGAAACTGACGAAACGGTGAATTTGCGGCTGACAACTGCTCAGAAATACGATTTAATTCCGATTCTGTGCGTTGGGGAAACCAAGCAACAGCGAGATGCAGGGGAAACTGAATCTCACATTTTTTCTCAGTTGGAAAAAGATTTGGTTGGTGTTGACCAGCAGAAATTGGTAATTGCTTACGAGCCTATTTGGGCGATCGGCACTGGCGATACTTGCGAAACTAAGGAAGCTAACCGAGTTATTGGTTTGATTCGCAGTAAATTGACTAATCCTGGCGTGCCAATTCAGTACGGTGGCTCTGTTAAACCGGAGAATATTGATGAAGTTATGGTCATGCCTGAGATTGACGGGGTTCTGGTAGGCGGTGCGAGTTTGGAAGCTGCGAGTTTTGCTCGAATTGTCAATTACAAGTTGTGAAAATTTAAGTAGGGGCTGGTGATAACGCCAAAAATTTGTCGGCAGTTGCTTAAATTTGTGTTCTTACCCGCCCTGACTGGGATAGTTGGGCGATCGAGCGACTTTGTACGAAATCTGCGCCTCTGAAACCCCTGGAAAGGGCGGGTTTTGTACAAAAATTATTCAGGGAGAGGCAGAGACTTTTTGCTAAACCAGCCCCTAAAAGTTATCTGTTATATTTTCAAGTAGAGCGATTTAGAATAACTCATGACCGATCGCAAATTAACCATTAGAAATAAAGCTTTCGAGTGGAGAAAACGCACTTATTTAATGGGCGTTTTGAATGTTACCCCTGACAGTTTTAGTGACGGCGGAGATTTCTATACTATAGAATCTGCTTTATTGCAAGCGGAAAATATGGTAAAATTGGGGGTAGATATTATTGATATTGGCGGTCAATCTACTCGGCCCGGTGCAGCGGAAATATCCTTAGCAGAGGAGAACGATCGCGTTATACCTCTCGTACAAATACTGCGGGAAAAAGCCGATATTTTTGGCTCAGTTCCTATTTCTGTCGATACTACCAGAGCGCAGGTTGCTAAAGCTGCGGTTGAGGCGGGAGCTGATATAATTAACGATATTTCGGGAGCTACTTTTGACTCAGAAATGCTGTCAACTGTTGCTAAGTTAAAAGTGCCAATAATTTTAATGCACATTCGGGGAACTCCCCAGACGATGCAAAAAATGACTGATTATCGCGATTTAATGGGGGAAATTGGGGAATTTTTCGAGAGTCGAATTGCGGCGGCAGTTGCTGCGGGGATTGACAAATCTCAAATAATTATCGACCCTGGTATTGGCTTTGCTAAGAATTACAGTCAAAACTTAGAAATTCTGCGCGAGTTGCGAAAATTCCGTGTTTTAAACTGTCCGATTTTAGTCGGAGTATCGCGCAAAAGCTTCATCGGTCACATTTTGAATCAGCCAGAAGCGAAACAAAGAGTTTGGGGGACAGCGGCGGCTTGTACAGGTGCGATCGCAAATTTGGCAGATATCTTGCGAGTTCACGATGTCAGAGAAATGCACGATGTTTGTCTGGTTGCCGACGCTATCTTCAGGAATCAGTCTTGAGAAGTGTGAGTATCGATAACTTTCATTTCCCCGCCCTCAGAATGAGGTGTCACATCCGGAATAGAACCCATCAAATTGTTCAGAGCTTCTGTCATGTTCTTCGGGTCCATAAACAAAATTTTGGCATTGTCGCTCTCGCCGAGTTTTTGTTGAGCGTCCAAGTATTTTTCAGTTACTAAGTAATTCAAAACTTGCTTGCTATTCGGATGGGAGTCTAAAGCTTCAACTAAGAGCCTCATGTACTCCTTAGTGCCGATCGCCTTATTGACCATTGCTTGCCACTCGCTCTTAGTGGCGCGCTCCAATTCCATAGCTTCTTGCACCCTTTTCGGAGGTGTAATGCTTTGAATTTCCACCCTAATTACTTTGACGCCCCACGTTTCAGTAGCTTCGTCCAACTTCTTGAGTAACTTTTTATTCATGTCATCTCGGGAACCCAAGATGTCTTGCATTGGCAATCGACCAATTTCAGCGCGAAACGTCGTTAAAACTAAGTTGGCGATCGCATTTTCAATTTGATCGATTCCATAATAAGCTTTCTGTAAATTCACAACCCGCCAATACACAACGGCATCGACTTCGAGAGCCACATTATCTCCCGTGATTGCTGACTGAGGTTTAATGTCTAAAACTCTTTCACGGCTTGTGTCCACGCAGACGACTTTTTCGACCAGGGGACTGATAAAGTGGAATCCTGGCTTTAGGGTGCGCTTGTATTGACCCAAACGTTCCACTAAAGCTTCATCGCCACCGCTGACTATTTTGACGCTGGAGTTAACAGCGTAGCCGACGATGAGCGCAAAGAGCATGGTAAGAATAGACTGCCCCATTTCTACTTTCCTGCTAAGGTTGATTGAGAATCGATCGAAATTCTACTCTAATTTAACTCAAAATCTGCCTCACAGTGCTAAGATATCACGACTGTTAATAAGTCCTAACAGTTACTCGTATTCCCTCGGACTCTTGCCTTGGAGTCTTGACTCGGACTTAATGTGCCCGATTTGACGGCAGGATATCAACAACACATTTCCACAAAAATGAAAAACGATCGAGAGTTTCGCTTGTTCAAACCTTTGAGGTGGATCGCCCCAAGCATTTTGGTGGGTGCAGGAATCTGCAATGCCGCAGCGGCCCAACCTGCACAAGCTGAGCCAATCGCCCTGCAACTCTCGCAAAACTTGCAGTCGCAGAACTTGCAGCCACCGCGCCGAGGGCCGGCAGTTCGGGAAGTTATGTCCTACGAAATGAAGGGAGACGAACTCAGGATTTGCAAGCAGCAAGGCAACTCCGAGAAAAAGTGCCAAGTTGTAGGTAAAGGCTACACGCTGGGTTTGAGAACTGCCAACGACCTTTACGGTCAAGGAAATATTGTCAATGCCGAAACTTTGTACCGGCAACTAATCGCTCGCTATCCCAAACAAGCGGATGCTTATTACAAGTTGGGAACTATGCTGTCGGGGCAAGGTAAAATGAGCGATGCGATCGTTCTATTCCAAAAAGCAATTGAAGTCAACCCGGAACACGCCAAAGCTCACAACGATTTAGGCGTGGCGATGGCAAGTCAAGGGCAGTTGCCCGAGGCAATTGTTCAGTGGAGACAAGCCGTTAAAATTAACGATCAATATCCCGATGCTTTAAACAATTTAGGAGTCGGTTTGTACCAGCAAGGAGACAAGGAAAACCAAGCGGAGGCAGTAGCCAGCCTCAACAAAGCTAAGGAGTTATTTATCAAGCAAGGTAGAACTCAAGCCGCTAACAGAGTCGATAAAATTTTGGAGGAAATGAATTCGGCGTCGAGTGGCTCCTAAACTCAACCGCCGATCGGACATTGAAACAAAAAACACCATAGGCGATCGGCGTTAATCAGCGTTCAACGGCGGTTAAATACCCCCAAAAACGAGATTTTAAAGCATTTCCTTCAAAACTTGTATAATCAAATCCCCATCCACCCGATCGCTGACAGCAGCCTCACCCAAGCGCACCGGCAGCACAAACCGCACCTTGCCATCCTGCACCTTCTTATCGAGTTGCAAAGTATGCAAAATTTCCTCAACATCTACACCCGCAGGCAATTTGGCAGGTAAACCCGCTTTTTCAATCAAAGCAGACTGGCGGCGATCGCACTCAGCATCCCACATTCCCAACTCCACAGCCAACCGGCTTGACGCAGCCATGCCGATTGCTACTCCTTCCCCGTGATTGATCACCTTGTAATTGGTCAAACTTTCCACAGCATGACCGATGGTGTGCCCGTAATTCAAAATCGCCCGCAAACCCGATTCCTTCTCGTCTTTGCTGACCACCTCAGCCTTAGCTTGGCAAGACCTGCTCAAAATTTCTGCCAACAAATCCGCCTTCACATAGCGCATTTGATCCAAACGCTTGCACTTCTCCAACTTCCCGAACAATTCAGCATCCCAAATCACCCCGTACTTGATGACTTCCGCCATCGCCGAACGAAACTCCCTCGCCGGCAGAGTTTTGAGTACATCCGGGTCAATTAACACCAAACGTGGCTGGTGAAAAGCCCCGATTAAATTCTTCCCTAAAGGATGATTTACCCCCGTTTTGCCGCCAATAGAAGCATCAACCATCGCCAGCAGCGAAGTCGGAACCTGCACGACATTAATTCCCCGCAGCCAAGTCGCGGCCGCAAAACCCGTCATATCGCCAACCACCCCGCCGCCCAAAGCCACCATTGTCGAGGAACGTTCTAAACGGTTTGCCAAAGCCGCACCGTAAATTTTCTGCACCGAATTTAAAGTTTTGTACTGTTCTCCCGGTGGTAAAATGCAGCTACTGACTTCCAGACCGGCCGATTCGAGGGCTGCTGTTGCTCTTTCGCCGTACTGCCGAAAAATCGACTGATTCGATACCAGCAGCACTTTTTTGCCCAAACTTAGATCGCCCATCTGACTGCCGAGTTCGTCTAAGCCGCCCGATCGCACGCAAACATTGTAAGATTGTGGCCCCAAGTCAACTTTAATTATGGATTGCATATTTATCTAATTTAGATATTAGATTTTAGATTATAGTTCTTATAGGTCTTTTTATAGATTGTTTTGGAGAAATTGCAGTCAGCACCCCGCACTGAAGTAACGGGCTTGATGCCTACAACTTCAGTTAGTTGACCAGCTATCGTCTTAACTGAGTACGTTTTTTGAGTCACGACACCGGGAGAATGCGTAGCTAGTTCCTCGCTCTGTCGTCAGCGGTTAAACAGTTTTACGAGGGGTAAGACAGTGCTGCTGACCTAACAAGCTCACTAAACATTGGCGAAGCTAACATTACCCCGAAAGGGAGGCTCTAAGAAAGAGCAAACCATTATGCGTACAGAGTGAAAGGTTTGAAGCAGTAATTGTCCTGTTGAAGGTTCATTACAAAAGAACCCCGAACTAAGTAATTCCAAGGCGGTAAAGGTGTAAATATTCAAGGCGGTTGAAACCGCTCGTATCGTTTCCCTCTCAGGTCTAAAGACGCTGAGAAACCCACTTACCGAGGATTTTTATGACTCTTAGCGGAATAATAACTTATTTCGGACTTTTTGGCGGCATGATCGGCTTGGCGACAGTGCTGATGTTTGGTCTGCGGGCTGTCAAACTCATCTAATTTGCTAATTTAGATGTCAGAACCAGAGGATTTAATCTCTGGCAAAAGTATCAGTTGGACGAAGTATTTGCGCCAAAAATCTCTGATTAAATCTGTGGATTGACCGCGCAAATACTTCGACTAATATAACTTTAGGCTAGAAGTGATTAATTTGATATTTGACTTATTGACAATTGCATAACCAATACTAATGAATCCCACCCAGAAGATACCTCTTGGCACGCAGCAACAGATCCAGAAAAGTGTTGGGAAATGGAACGAAAGTATGGATGGAAGTTGCTGCGAATTAAGAAAGTCGGAGGAGATATTTTAAAAGTCTATTTTATCTTTAAAGGACAAACTCGATTCCCCAATTATCTAGAAGATGAGGAGGAGGATTAATTATGCGAAAATATATCATTTTCAAGGCTCAATCGATGTCAGCAGAAGGCTGGGAAAATAGAATGTTGGCTCACACTGGGGCAACAACTGACATTCTCTGCGAGTATTACGATTCCTCTGAGGAACCTCTACCTCAACCCGGAAATCGTCCCTACGAGTTTTACCGGATTGAAGAGTTCGACGATCCGCAATTCCCCGACAGCGATACTCACTACCGAGTCGGAGATTGGGAAGTTGTCAGGGTGGAACAATACTCAACGGAGGCACCAGGAAGCAACTACGATTTGATTGCTGTATGTTATTGTCAGTACGCACCTAAACCTAGTCCGCTGATGCCAGCCCCAAGTGCTCGTATTTCAATCGAGTCGTTTGGAGGAGATGAGGCAGCTTATCAGCAATATCTTGAGAGGAATGCTAAATCTGAGGTTTATTCGCCTTGAAAATGAGAAGTATCCCAAGAAGAGATTAAGGTCGTACTTATCTGGGCCGTTTCTTCACTTGTTCGTAGGGAAAGCAGTCAATAACGTTAGATAGCATATAACTACCTTTGGAGTCAGATGCCATCAGTTCTAGATAGACATTATTCGGGACTTCAAAATATCTATATATCTTCCCGCTATTGAAAACAACTTCGAGGGTAGACGTTGTTTCGTCATAACCTACAGCTTCGATCGTGCTGGATTCGACTGGTTGTAGTTTCATTATTGACTGATAAGTAAGCCCACCATAAAAAAACATAATACTCAGCTCCCCGAATTCTGGAAAAAGTCGGGTATCTCATGCGCTATCGCGTCTTATTTCCCCTAAAATAACTTTTACCAGACCCCCTATCTAAAATCTAAAATCCCAAATCTAAAATCGATATGTCTCATTCCACCGATATCGTCACCCTTGGCCGCTGGATGGCCGCCGACTTCAGCAACCAAGCCCAAGCATTTGAAAATCCGCCCTTTTTCGCCCACATCCGCGTCTGCATGAGACCTTTGCCCGTCGAAGTTCTGGATGGGCTCAGCTTGTACCTAGAACAAGCCTACGATATTGAACTGAATGTACCGTACCGAGTCCGAGTTTTAAAATTAGTCCCGGTGGGCGATCGAATCGACATCGAAAATTATGCCATAGAAAACGAAGAACAATTCTACGGCGCTTCCCGCGACCCGCAACGGCTGCAAGACATCAAAAAAGCACAACTGACACTGCTCCCGGGCTGCACCTTTATTACGCAGTGGACGGGCAACAGCTTCAAAGGGTTTGTCGAACCCGGAAAAGGCTGCATGGTGGTCAGAAAGGGCAAAAAAACTTATCTAGACAGCGAATTCGAGATTGACCAAGACAAATTTATTAGCCACGATCGCGGACGCGACCCAGAAACCGACGCCCACGTCTGGGGAGCCCTCGCCGGCCCCTTTGAATTCACCCGCCGCGCCAGTTTCGCCGACGAAATTCCGGTTTAATAAAAAAAAACTGAGTCCCTCCTGGGCGAACACGCTTGATTAAAGGTTCAGAATGCACCATTACCTGGTACATTAACCCAGTATTGGCAAGCAAGATTCACCGTTGATTTATGAAAGTCCTGGTTATTGGTGGCGATGGCTATTGCGGTTGGGCAACCGCACTCTACCTTTCTAACAAGGGTTACGAAGTTGGCATCCTCGACAGCTTCGTGCGGCGGCACTGGGATCTGGAACTGTGCAGCGACACCCTCACTCCCATCGCACCGATTCAGCAACGACTCCAGCGATGGCAAGATTTAACGGGCAAGTCGATCGACTTGTTCGTCGGTGACATCACCAACTACGATTTTCTCAGCAAAAGCATGAGAAAATTTGCACCAGAGGCGATCGTCCATTTTGGCGAACAGCGTTCTGCCCCCTTCTCGATGATCGATCGCGAACACGCAGTCCTCACCCAAGTCAATAACGTTGTCGGGACACTCAACCTGCTGTACGCCATCCGCGAAGATTTCCCCGACTGTCACCTAGTGAAATTGGGGACAATGGGCGAATACGGCACGCCGAATATTGATATTGAAGAAGGCTACATCACGATCGAACACAACGGCCGCAAGGATACACTACCCTATCCCAAACAACCGGGCAGTTTCTACCACCTTTCCAAAGTCCACGACTCCCACAACATCCATTTTGCTTGCAAAATCTGGGGTTTAAGAGCCACCGACTTAAATCAGGGCGTAGTCTACGGCGTGCTCACAGATGAAACCGGCATGGACGAACTGTTGATCAACCGTTTGGACTACGACGGAGTATTCGGTACAGCATTGAACAGATTTTGCATCCAAGCTGCGATCGGTCATCCTCTGACAGTTTACGGAACTGGCGGACAAACCCGCAGCTTCTTAGACATTCGGGATACCGTGCGGTGCGTGGAATTAGCGATCGCCAACCCCGCCGAAGCCGGACAATTCCGAGTCTTCAACCAATTCACCGAACAATTCAGCGTCGGCGACTTAGCCTCATTGGTGCAAAAAGCAGGCACGGCAATGGGATTAAAAGTAGAAATCAACAACATCGAAAATCCCAGAGTCGAGAAAGAAGAACATTATTTCAATGCCAAAAACACCAACTTGCTAGACCTCGGCTTGCAACCGCACTACCTCTCAGATTCCCTGCTCGATTCTCTGCTGAATTTTGCCACAAAATATCAGCACCGCGTCGATAAAAATCAGATTTTGCCGAAGGTTTCTTGGAAGTAAGTTCTGGTATCTACCTGCGGGGTAAGAGATTTTTTAACGAACCGCGAAGGCGCGAAGGGCGCGAAGTAAGAGAAAAAAAGGGAAGAGAGGAGAAATGTTTGCAAGTTCTGAATCAATTTCGGTGTAGATTACTTTTTTCATATCTATCTTTTTTATCTTTTGCTCTGTGTTCTCTGCGTCCTCTGCGCTTAATTGAAAAATGGCATAAGGTTTTTACTGCTGGCTTTTTGGGAATAAAGCCGTGAAAAGTCGAATTCTTATTCTGTTGCTTTTGATTGTTCGGCCCGGATTTTTAGCTAGTGCAGTTTGTGCTTATTATTTAATACCGGAATGGGTTGCACTAACGGCGAGTAATAAAAATTACCGCGCCCGTTAGCTAAGCGCCTTCTGCTGGGAAAAGGAAATCTTAATTGCTAAAACTGCACAGGAAATTCACAGAATTAATTGCTTTGCCGAAGGTGTGGGATTACTTTTAGGTGGGATAATTGTATCTATCGGAATTCACGGAGTTTGTACCTTACCGTTAGAAAAATATCGCTCGTAATTAGTGGCAATGAATCTGCGAACCGAACCATACTTAAACCAGGCAAGTAAATGGCCGAAAACAGGTCGTCACATTCTGGCACAATTTGACGAAAATACCGTTGTAGTGTACCAAGCTTACCGTCCGGCGATCGGTCTTTTTGCAGCGGAACAAGGTTATTTCGGTGGGGAATTTAGTCTGAATCGCATGAGTTGGATTAAGCCCAATTTTCTATGGATGATGTATCGATCGGAATGGGGAACAAAACCCGGACAAGAAGTAATTCTGGCTATTTGGCTGAAGCGATCGGCTTTTGACGAAATTTTAGCATCGGCTGTCCATTCTAATTTCGTTCCAGCAGTGTATGGAAGCGAAAAATCATGGCAACAAGCTGTTAAAAATTCGGCTGTACGGCTGCAATGGGACCCGGACCATCACCCAAATGGATCGAAAATGGATCGGCGGGCAATTCAACTCGGTTTGCGCGGCAGTGTTTTAGCTAGTTACGCGCGAGAATGGATTGTTAAAATTGAGGATATTTCCCAATTCGTACAGCAACAGCGTCAATATAACGGAGGCGATAGCACGCAATTACTGACTCCTTGTGAGACAGTGTATCCTGTCATCGACCCCGACATCTCCCAGAGGCTAGGATTATCGGCTCTCTAAGTAACTTACTATGAAAATTGCTCTTTTTACTGAAACTTTTCTGCCGAAAATAGACGGCATTGTCACCAGACTGATTCACACTGTAGATCACTTGCAGCGCGCGGGCGAACAAGTTCTGATATTTTCTCCAGATTACGGGATTAAAGAATACAAAGGCGCCCGAATTTACGGTGTGGAGGGTTTGCCTTTGCCGATGTACCCGGAATTGAAAATGGCACTTCCTTCTCCGGCTGTCGGTCGCCAATTAGAGCAGTTTAAACCGGATATTATTCACGTTGTCAATCCCGCAATTTTGGGATTGGGGGGTATATATTACGGCAAAAAGTTCAACATTCCGATTTTGGCTTCTTACCACACCCATTTGCCGAAATATTTGCACCATTACGGTTTTGGAGTCCTCGAACCTTTATTGTGGGAATTGCTCAAAGGTGCCCACAATCAAGCAGAACTGAATTTGTGTACTTCTACAGCAATGGTGGAAGAACTCAGAAGCCACGGCATTGAGCGAGTAGATTTGTGGCAGCGGGGCGTAGATACTGAAATGTTTGTCCCCGAATTGGCAAGTCGAGAAATGCGATCGCGCCTTTCGGAAAATAACCCAGACAGTCCACTGCTGCTGTACGTCGGCCGCCTCGGTGCAGAAAAAGAAATCGAACGCATCAAACCAGTCCTCGCAGCTATTCCCGACGCCCGCCTCGCCCTAGTGGGAGACGGCCCGCACCGGCAAACTCTCGAACAATATTTTGCCGGCACCCCCACTAATTTTGTCGGCTACCTCAAGGGGCAAGAACTCGCAAGAGCTTACGCATCGGCCGACGCCTTCATTTTTCCCTCCCGCACCGAAACCCTGGGGTTAGTGCTCCTAGAAGCAATGGCTGCGGGGACGCCCGTAGTGGCGGCGCGCAGCGGCGGAATTCCCGATATCGTCACTGACGGCGTTAACGGATATTTATTTGACCCCGCCGACGAAGGAGGATCTCTGGCCGCCACCCAGCGTCTGTTTGCGAATCCCGAAGAACGGGAAACCATGCGCCAAAACGCTCGCCGAGAAGCCGAACGCTGGGGTTGGGCAGCGGCTGCCGCACAACTGCAGCGCTACTATCAATCAGTGGTATTTGCCCAGTCTGTGCCCAGAGCGGCCTAAATCTCAGGATCTGTAGAACCTTTAAACCTCACCGACAGTTTAGCTTCGCTGTTCGATCGTCAGTGGGTAGCGAGGAGGGATGTCCTCAAAGACCGATAGAACTTTTTTGCTGCATAAATTACCGTAGCTATCGTGGTGTTGCGTTTACCATTAAACTATGAGTAGCTCTGTAGGAATGCCTTGCGCGCTGCTTTCATAGCGCCCTTCACCTAACCGGATACGGTCGCCGAGTGCGCTAAAACAGTCACACCGCGCAGCAGCCGAGCACAGAGGGTCAAATCCACATTGCACTCTCGATCGAACGAAAGCTTGGGAGCGAATTTTCAGGCTAGAAGTGTTCCGAACTCAAGTTCAGCTTTAATTGACGAACCCTCATAATTATCGAGGTTGTAAAAAAGATCGATCGAGCATATGTAACAAGCCAACAGAAGTTGCGTGCGCCACTGTTGAGCTCACAATTCATCAAAGCGACAAGCGAGTGTCGGCGCGTTTCCAAACAACTTAAATCGTTTGTACCGCAGCAGAATCAAGCGCCGATCGACCTGCGGGTCAGTCTACCCCTCTGAGAAAGCAGTTAATCATGACATTCTCCAATGCTGGTAGCGTTCTGGCTACAATGACTCAAGTCAATTTTATGGGGGCATTGACCTCCCGTGTTAAGAGCCTGCCAGTTCCTGAATTAGTGTGCCTGCTGGACTTTATCACGGCTGAATTTCAGCAATTTATCCGGGCGATGGACCTGATTAACAATGAAGCACTCGAAACTCTCTTAGAGCAACTGTTAGATGCCTTCACTGTCAAAATTGGTCAAATTCTGCAAGCAGACCGGACAACAATTTTTTTGGTTGACTCCAACAAAAATCAACTGTGGCACAAAACAGTCGATGCACTTGGCGAAGATTTAGAAGTTCGTTTGCCGATGGATGCAGGCATTTTAGGCTACGTAGCAACAACCGGAAAATCGATAAATGTCGCGTCGGCTCGATCGCACGAGCATTTTAATTCCGAAGTAGACGAACCACCGGGCTACCAGATCGAGACCATGCTCTGTATGCCGATTTTTAGCAGCAAGAGCCAACACGAACCCGTAGCGGTGGTCAGACTGTTAAATAAAGCTGGCAATGTCCCCTTTAGCGAGGAAGACGAACAGCAGTTCCAGGCTTTTGCAGATTCGATCGGGATTATTCTCGAAAGCTGTCAGTCTTTCTACGTCGTGGCCCGCAACCAGCGAGGGGTTGCCGCACTGTTGAGAGCGACGACCACTTTGGGTCAAAGTCTTGACTTGGAAACAACTTTGCGCGCTGTCATGGATCAAGCTCGCGACTTGATGCAGGCCGATCGCAGCACGCTATTTTTGTTAAATCGGGAAACCAACGAACTCTGGACAAAAGTCGCCAAGGCCGACGGCAAAACGATGGTGGAAATCCGCATTCCTGCTAATAAGGGAATTGCTGGTTACGTGGCTTCGACTGGTCAACCTCTAAATATTACAGATGCTTACGACGATCCCCGCTTTGACCCCTCTACAGACCAGCAAACGGGATACCGCACTCGGACGGTCTTGTGTATGCCGGTGCATAACGCTAAAGGTGAGCTGATCGGGGTGACTCAGCTAATTAATAAGAACCAAGGTACTTTCACCACTTCCGACGAAGAGTTTTTGCGAGCGTTTAATTCCCAAGCCGGAATGGCGCTGCAAAATTCTCAACTGTTTCAGAACGTGATGGTGGAAAAGCAGTATCAAAAAGATATGCTGCAAAGTCTTTCCGATGCAGTGATTTCCACGGATTTACAGGGGCGAGTTGTAACGATTAACGAAGCGGCGCTGGAATTGTTGGGCTGTCCGGTAAATCAAGCTAAAAGCAAACACAATCCCCAGATTTGGGAACAAAAACTGATCGACCGCTATGTTTGGGAAGTTGTGCCGATCGATAATTTGCAATTTAGACTCGAAGACAGTCTGCACAATGCTGCCAGACATTACGTTCCCGAACAAAGTTTAACAGTGGGACTGTTGGTGGAAAAAACCTGTTGTTCCGCAGAAACAGCAGCAGCAAAAACAGAAGAAGAAATAGGAGAAGAAACTTACATTTTGGCTGTGCCCGATCGCACTGACCCGAATTTATATTACGCTTGGGGCGAAAACAGCGCCTGGACTGAGGAAGTAGCCCTGGCAGAATTAGCTAATTCCCAATCTCTATTTTCGCTGCCCAATGCAGCCCGGTATCACCCTTATTGTCCGCTGCCCATCCCCGCCTCTGCAATTAAAGTAATTGAACGCAGTTTGAATTTGACTGTCAACCCGCTGATCAATCCAGAAGGCGGCGTGCGCGGCGGTTTAGTGGTACTCGAAGACATCAGCCACGAAAAGCGGATGAAAAATACCATGTACCGCTACCTGACTCCTGGAGTCGTAGATAAAGTGATGGCCTTGGGTGAAGGCGCCCTGATGGTGGGCGAACGCAAAGAAGTGACTATTTTATTTTCTGACATTCGCGGCTACACCTCGCTGACCGAAAATCTGGGAGCGTCCGATGTGGTATCCCTGCTAAACGACTATTTTGAGACAATGGTGGAGGCCGTTTTCCACTACGAAGGCACTTTAGACAAGTTTATCGGCGATGCTTTAATGGCGGTGTTCGGCGCGCCCCTGCCGCTGAATCCCCCGGAAAGTCACGGTTGGATGGCGGTGCAGTCGGCTTTAGATATGCGCCGGCGTTTGAAAGAGTTTAATGATTCTCGCCCCGGTGCAGATCCGTTTCGCTTCGGAATTGGGATTAGTTCCGGAGAGGTGGTTTCGGGAAATATTGGGTCCCAAAAGCGAATGGATTACACGGTAATCGGGGATGCGGTGAATTTGAGTTCGCGCTTGGAACAGCTTACAAAGGAGTACGGCTGCGATATAATTTTGAGCGAATTTACCTACAGTTTGTGCCGCGAAGGGATTTGGGTGCGAGAGTTGGACAAGGTGCGGGTTAAGGGCAAAAACCAGCCGGTGGGTATTTACGAGTTGCTGCAAAATACTTCTGAACCCATCGATGGGGAAACTGTTCGGTTTTTGGAACTTTACAGCAACGGTCGGAATGCTTATATTGCTAGAAATTTTCACCAAGCTATTAGTTGTTTTGAAGCGGCTTTAGCGATACGACCTAGCGATCGACCTGTGGAAGTTCACATCGAGCGCTCCCTCAGCTATTTGGAAATACCTCCGCCCGAGGATTGGGACGGCGTTCATACTATGACAAGAAAGTAAAACATGATATCACATCCGAGTGAGCAAATGTAAAAAGATTGGATATTTTTTTATATCTTCCTTATGACAGAGTTAACAAGTGGAAAAATGTGAAAACATAAATCGGATGCCATATTAAAGTTTAGTATTTATTTCCAGGCTAGCAATTAAATGAGTTATTTATCTGTTCCGAATGCCACAAAAGCCGATCGGATTCTGGTGGTAGACGACGCACCAGATAATGTTTTGTTGGTTCAGACAATCCTGGAAGAAGAAGGTTACGAAATTAGCACGGCCGAGAACGGCTTTTCTGCCTTGAGCCAAATTGACAAGTCAGCCCCGGATTTGGTACTGCTAGACGTGATGATGCCGGGGATGGACGGTTACGAAGTCACCAAGCGAATCAGACAAAATAAGGAATTGCCCTTTATCCCGATTTTGCTGATCACGGCTCACGACAGTGCGAGCGTAGTCCAGGGATTGGACATGGGAGCAGACGATTTCATCCGCAAACCAGTCGAAATGGATGAACTGCTGGCGAGGGTACGATCGCTCCTGCGGCTGAAACACAGCGTAGACGAGCGCAATTCGATCGCCCTCCAGCGCGAAGATTTTGTCTCCCGACTCGCTCACGACTTGCGGACGCCCCTCGTAGCAGCCGATCGAATGCTAACTTTAATGCAGCAGGGAGCTTTGGGAGAAATTTCCCTTCCCATGCGCGACGCTTTCGGGACGATGGTTCGCAGCAACAGAAACCTGATCGCGATGGTAAATATGTTGCTGGAAGTATACCGCTACGAAGCAGGCCGCAAATCCCTAAGTTTCGCTCCCGTGGACTTGCGCCAGCTCATTAATGAAGTAGCTGAAGAACTCGCTCCCCTAGCCGATGCTAAAGGTTTGTCCGTAAATTTAGACTTGACAGAAAGTGCAGAAAGTGCACCGATTGCGAAGTATCCGGGCGATCGTCTCGAACTGCACCGCTTGATGACAAATTTAATCGGAAATGCGATTAAATTCACCGACAGCGGCTCAATAGATGTCAGCTTAAAAGCTGCTAATTCACCTGCTTATACTAGCTTCAAAAACCAACCGCTGGCATGGGTAATTATAGAAATCAAAGACACCGGTGCCGGCATTTCGCCCGCAGCACAAACTAAGTTATTTGAAAGGTTTGGCCCGGGAACTCACTTGCGGTCGGGTACAGGTTTGGGACTACACCTCTGCCGCCAAATAGTAGAAGCTCACCGCGGTACGATAGAGGTAAAATCAGAGTTGGGCAAAGGCAGTTTGTTTACTATTCGCTTGCCTTGTTAGAGCGGTATAAGTAACTCTAACTTGGCGCGAAATGCGCACATTACCGCTTATAATTAACTCTAATGTGTAGGGTGCAACCTAAGCATATACTCGAATTATCGTTAATTTACCGGATGTCAGATAATTACTTGGCAACCGAATTTATGGCAATATGTCTAACTGTCCAGTGTGCGGTACTGAATACATAGAAACAGCAGAGTTTTGCTCGATTTGCGGCTGGGATTTGACTCCCTACCCGCAACGTGCTAAGCCTTCCAAAACTTATTTAAAAAAAGAAGAAGTTAGATTGCAGTGGGCAAAAAAAATGTGGGAATTGGCCCGCAATCAACAAAATTGGTTAGCTAAATTTGATGAGTTGCAGGGGGAATTGCAGCAAGGTGCGATCGCCCGCACATACCTTCAATCTCAGTTAGAATGGGTTCTGTACCGCCTCGAACAACTAAACCCCGAATTGATTGTCAGCACTCTACTGCGGCTGGAAGACAAAATCGGCGCCATACCTGACTCAACTCCGGCAATTTCCGAAGTGGGAATGGACTACCGACAACTGACAAAACTATTAGAAACCGGAAAATGGCGCAAAGCTGACGAACATACTTGGGAAATCTTGCTGCAAATAGCTGTCAGGGAAGATGAAGGCTGGCTGAGTGCAGCCGATATTGACAGTTTTCCTCCTACAGACCTTCGCACGATCGACCGACTTTGGCAACAATACAGCAGCGGGCGGTTCGGGTTGAGCGTGCAGCAGCAGATTTGGGAAAGTACCGAGGCAAATTATACTGAATTTTGCGATCGAGTCGGCTGGCGAGTTAAGGAAAATTGGAAATATTACAGCGAGCTCTCCTTCAACGAAGATGCTCCCCCCGGACATCTCCCCGTCACCGCATGGAGGCAGCGCGCCTGTTACGGTGCCGGTAAACTCACCGCAGCAGAAAACTTTGCCCGCATCGCTGCGAAACTCGCAACTGGCGATCGGTAATCATCCAAAATAAAAAATTCAAAATCGACATTAACTGCTATAATCAAAACGGTTTAGCAACTGGGGCTGTGGCTCAGATGGATAGAGCAAGCGCCTCCTGAAGAATCGGGCACCCTGCGAGGAAACTCTGGGAGTGAATGTGGTCAAATTTGGTGAAACCTAAAGAGTTCATGGGTTCCTATGACTCTAAGGCAATACCAAGCCAAGCCTGAGTTCAGGGCGATCAAACAATCGCCTATATTGAAATCAGGAAGGTTTAGAGACTAGACGGTCACCACCTAAAAGCTGCAAGCATATGGTGAAGGTATAGTCCAGAGAGTGAGGAAACTCACACAAATCTGAAGCGCTAGGCCGCCGGTTCGAACCCGGCCAGTCCCGTTAAAAATCAAGAAAAATTAAAAGCAGGAGGGGGAAGCTTAGTTTTGCCCCTCTTTTTTGTATATCCGCTAACGAATTCGCCCAAGGACGAATACTTGCTTGAAGACGAGGACTTACGCAGAACCTCTCTCTCTAGAGTCCATCTGAAATCTCAAATCTCAAATCACCTGTTTAAGCCCCACCACAAGCGTAGAGTCAATCTAAAATCTAAAATCTAAAATCTAAAATCTACGATCCCCCGACCATTTTTTAATTTTTAATTTTTAATTCCTGTTAGTGGGCTGTACGTGCGGTATTTTTTGTTATGGTTCCTTTGTGAGTTACATAAAGTTTTTATAGGTTTAGATGTGGTTAAGAATCAATTCAAACACGCAGCGTTACAAGCGTTTGAACACTTCACGCAGTTTTTGGTTCCTAGTAGGGCTTTTGATCGCGTGCTGGTTTGGCTATCAGCAGGTTAAGAGCGAATTTCAGAGACCCCAAGCTGTGTTAGTTCTAGGTGGGGCTACGGAGCGAGAGGTGTTTGCCGCCAAATTTGCTCAGAAGTATCCTGAATTGCCAATTTGGGTGTCGTCTGGGAGCAATCCGGAGTTCGCGGAATGGGTGTTTTCAGAAGCGGGAATTGAGTCCGATCGCCTGCACTTAGACTACAGAGCGGTGGATACGGTAACAAATTTTACCACCCTGGTAGATGAATTGAAAGCTAGAGGGATTGAGAGCGTGTATCTGATCACTTCTGACGATCATATGCGGCGAGCTCAGATTATCGGCGAAATCGTGCTCGGCAGTCGAGGCATTAGCTTTAAGCCTGTGGCAGTTCCGTCTGGGCGAACCCCCGAACCGGTGGAAAAAGCTGTTCGCGACGGTGCTAGAGCTATTCTTTGGCTGACAACCGGTTATACGGGTGCTAACTTCAGCCAAGCCAGAATTGAATAAACAAAGGGAAGCATTGAGCAAGTGCTAAAATCCTTTTCGCTTCCCCAAGGTTTTAAAACTTGTCTCCTATAATAATTTAACGAACCGCGAAGACGCTTATGACCAATGCGTAATAGAAGGAGTAGTTTAAAATCAGTAGGTGAAATTCAAGAGCCAAAGTTAATGACAGACCAAATTTGGAGCCAATTCTGCCACAAGTTTTTGAGTGACAGCAAGAGTGCGGATGCTGTTTTTTCGGCTTTGGTGCCGGCTTTAGGCGAAGTGTTAAATTGCGATCGGGTCTTTCTCTACCTCCGCAATCCTGAAACGCAAATGGGCAGAGTACCTTACTGCTGGCGTCGCAACTCGAACATTCCAGAGGTTTGGGACGCAGAATGGAAAAAAGAACCGGAATCTTTAGGGGAAGAAGACCCTTTGTTTGCAGCAGCTTTGCGAACTGAACCTTCGATTTTTGTTGAGGATGTTGAAACAGCGAATCCTGAAGTTGTCAACAAAGATTTTGAGGCAAAAAATTTCGGACATCGAGCTTTGATTCACGCTCACCTTTGTTCTGACGGCTTATTGTGGGGGGTTTTGCAGCCTTGTATTTTCGATCGCCCCAGAGTTTGGACTGACTTCGATCGCCAAGTTATCGCAGCAGTTACAGAAAAAATTGCGCCTCTAGCTGTTGCTTATGTCACCGCCTCAGCATCAAAAGATGAGCGATAAAAATCAATAATTGACTTGTAGGGAGGGGGTGGGCAATGAATTAATGTAAACTTAAGACTAAAACCACGTCTAGATATGGGTTTTAGCCGAATCTCAATCCCCTTTTTGGAAGACGAAAGACCGTTTTCGGTTCCCCCCTTTTTAAGTTAGGAGGGATCGATGCGCTAATTTTTACACAAAAGTGGGGTACTAAATTTGAGCTGATTGTTCTCACCAATGGTGAGGTGTGCATCGCCCTAGGGATAGACTTGGTGCACTATTCCTGTTTAAAAAACGCTCCAATTTTGAATGCCCCGACTGCTGAAAATCCCTTGAGCACGACTAATATCATCCTCAGTGCCATCTACTACCACTAAATAATCGCCGGCGTGCAGGCGATCGGTGTAAATTCTAGCTGTTTCTTCGGGAATGCCCAAGTCCGTCAAGGCCTTCACTACTCCACCGAAAGCCGCAGCCGCGACGCCAGTGCTTGCTACCCCAGCCACCAGTGAGGCGCCGAAAGTCCCCGCTGCAATCATCGGCCCGATTCCGGGAATAGCTAAACTTCCGAGACCCACTAGCAAGGTGGCTAAAGCAGTATTTGTGAGAGTTTCTCCTACCACTCCCGCTCCTGTGTCTAGATTTTTATCGCCCACCTGAGCGATCGTTTGAGTATCGCCTAAAGACTCGCCTGCATCCCTAGCAACAACCGAAACTTTATCCATTGGAAACCCGGAAGATTTCAATTCTGTCAGAGCTTGCTCGGCATCTTAGCGGTTAGAAAACAATCCCAAAGCGCGGGTCTGATTGCTTGTTACCATATGTTTCTTCTTATCCCCTGTAAAATTAAACTCAAATTCAAGCCTAATTATTGCGCTTGTTTTCAATTACTTATATTGATATTTTTCGATGTTTATCTTCAGCATTCATCTATCTGTAGATATAACCTGAAAAACCGCAACAAAAGTTATAAAATCAGCGACCCAAATCGTGCATGGCATTAATCTCGATCGCACATCTTTGAGTCAGTGCTTCCAACTCCTCCCGATCCGACGAACCGGGCGCTTCAATTAGCTTGCCAATTCGCACCGTCAGCGGCACCGGACGCGGAATTCCCGAACCTTTCGACGAAATGGCGTGAGTTCCCCACAAACTAACAGGCAACAGCGGCGCTTTTGCCTTAGCAGCTATCAGCGCAGCACCTAATTTCGGTTCAGTAATTCTGCCGTCTGGGGTGCGAGTTCCCTGCAAAAATACACCCGTCGCCCAGCCATTTTCTAAAGATTTGATAGCCGATCGAATTGCACTGCGATCGGCACTTTCCCGCTTCACTGGATAAGCACCGTAAAGCGTAATTGCCTGCTTCAAAATAGGAACTTTAAATAACTCTTCCTTCGCCATAAATGCGACCGGTCGCCTCATGCAATTAGACAAAATCGGCGGGTCAAAATCGCTGGCGTGATTGCTGACTACCACCAGCGGCCCTTGTGGCGGAACATTTTCAGCACCGTAGATGCGGCCGCGAAAGTAAAGGTGCAGCATCGGGCTGACAATTGACCACTTGAATAAATAGTAGAGAAGTAAACTTTCGACTGGTTCGCGACTTTTGCTCACAGAAAACCTGAGATTTTAAATTACACCGAATATTAGCCTATCAGTTCAGCAATGACAAAGGAATAGTATTTTGAGGTTTGTAGGGTGCACGCCTTACCCAGCCCAATAAGAAAGTCCGCCTGCGCGGACTTCAGTTGTGTAGATCCCGACAGAAGTCTGGCCAACTCCTGAATTTCGGACGTTTGCAAAGGTTCAATTTCCCGCCAGCATGGCTTTCTGTCCTTCCGAAGAAGTCGCGTAGCCCAAGAAATCCTTAACTGCTTGGCTAGGAGGATTTTTGTAAGCGTAGTACAACTGCCGCTTGTAAGGATAGTTACCAGCATCCGGCGTCGCACCGTTGACGGCAACAACGCGCACTGTTTTCTGATTGACTACTTGAGCGAAAGTCGCATAGCCAATACCGTTGTTGCCTAAGGCTTGCAGCAGGGGAGTTGTAGCATCTCGATCGAGCGTGGTAATATTTGGCGCAGTACCAAACTCGCTACCTCGGAGCACTTGTTCTTTAAACGTTTGGTGAGTGCCGCTAACTGCCGGTCTGTTAATTACTTTAATCGGGCCTGCCGGGCCGCCGACTTTCGACCAGTCTTGAGCATTTCCCTTGAAGATATCTTGAACTTGAGCGGAAGTTAAACCTCCTTTAAACGGGTTGTTAATGCCGACTACGAGGGCGATCGTATCTAGGGCCACAGGGACCGCTGCTAAACCCTGACCTTGTTCTTGAGCCGTCAAAGGTCGCGATACCGCTGCAATATCGGCTGTTCCCGCCACCAAATCCTGAATTCCCTTTGCAGAACCGTTCGCTTTGGTATCGACTGTCGTGCCGGAAAACTTGCCTTGAAAGCCGTTCTTGAGGTTCTGATTGATTGTCACCATGCTGGTAGAACCGTCAATTCTCACTGCCGTGCCCGCAGGTACGGAAGCTGGAAGCGCAAAAGAAGTGCCTGGAACAGGCGAAGCACCACCGACTACTGGCGCTACGGGAGGCATATTGGCTCCACTACCACCTAATGGTTTGGCACTGGGTGTATTATTAGCATCCTGTGTTGCTGGTTTGTTCAGAAAAAAGAACCAACCGCCACCGGCGAGTAACAGAAATAACAGGATAAAAACTATGGGGGGAGGCCCGCTCTTAGCCATAAAATTGTCCTTAGCTGGGAAGTTCTTTGTTGTTGGAGTCGTCTAACATTTGTAGCCTGCGATTAACTTCATCGTCTAAGGTCATATTTTCCAATTCTGCCTGAAGTCTTTCTTGGGGATTCTCAGATATTTCTGCTAAAGCTTGCTGTTTGAGGTTGCGGCCGTGGACGGCATTTTTGGCTTGCTCAAACTGCGATCGAGCTGAATCGATACTGAGGTCGTTGTTGACTCTGGATATGGCTCCGAGGGCTTCGTTAATCTCGGCCATATCTTTCATATTTTGCATATCGGTTTTGTAGGCTTCCAACTTCATCCGTTCTCGATTTAGCTTGTCTTTGGAAGCGTTGACGTACTGTTCGGCTTGTTTTACTTGGGCTTCTAACTGCGGCAGAATTTGTTCTGTCTGAATTACTTTCGACATTGCCAAGCGGGCTGCTTCTTCGTTGCCGTTGCGCTGGGCTGTGATGGCTTGGCGCTCTACGGTTTGCATTTCCCTAACTTTTTGTTCATATTTCGTTTTGGCGCGCTGGTAGGCTGCAACTTGGGTGGAGACTGCTGCTGCTAGCTTTTGCACTGATTCTTGCATCGATCGCAGCGACTCTTCCGCTACCGCCACCGACACCTGGCCGCCGGATTCCACGGGCAGTCCCCACATCCAATTCCAGGCACCTACTATGGTTCTGCCTGCTTTGTCGCCCATCAACCAGTAAAGGACTTTTTTCATATAAATACCAGATAAGCTTGGTTTTTACGCCTAGTTTACATCAGGATTTGTCGATCGCCCCGTCAATCGATTTTAGATTTTAGATTTTAGATTTTAGATTTGAAGCATTGACTCCACGGATAAATTCGGGGGGCAAGTTTCATCGGATACAGGTTTTTTATTTCTGCACGGATGAATCTGGGGGCTTGTATCCTGGATGCTTTCGGTCAGGTCGATCGATTTCTCGATTTTTGATTAATATTTTCTAACTGTCTGGATCGTCTATCCCCAAGTTGTACAACAGGCAATATTCCGATTTCCCTGTTTTGCTATTTATTTTTCGGCATTCTTCATGCCAATAAATTGTGAATTTTAGAGCCTGCCGTTTAATAACAGGCTAAAAATAGATTAAGCGGGCAAATCTGCAACACTACTAACATTTACCAGCGTTAAATCCGGACAAGTCCGTTTGATCAAACCTGTGAGAACTTTGCCGGGGCCAATTTCCACTACGCGATCGATTCCTTGTTGGGGCAATTGCAGGGAAATTTCTCGCCACCGCACGCCTTTAGTCATCTGCTGAGTCAACCGCTGCTTTAAAGTGGCTGCGCTGGTAGTGGCTGACGGTTCTGAGTTCGAGAGCACCAGCATTTTAGCATCGGAAAACCTTGCAGACTTTAAGGCTAGTTGAAACTCTGCCGCCACTGATGCCATCAGGGGAGAGTGAAACGCACCGGAAACATTCAATTTAACGGCGCGTTTGACTTTGATTTTGGCAAGCAAATCTTCTACTGCTGCGGGCGTTCCAGAAATCACGACTTGTGCTTCGCTGTTGTCATTTGCCAGCACTACGTCTCGGCTGTATTGAATTTGCAGTTCTAGTTCCTGCCTGTCGAACCCGATCAAAGCCACCATTTGCCCGCCGGAGGCAGTGTCCATGAGTTCGGCGCGGCGTTTGACTAAGCGCAATCCGGTTTCAAAGTCAAAGACGCCTGCTGCGTAGAGGGCAACGTATTCTCCTAAACTGTGACCGGCAACTACCGCTGGCCGATCGCTTTTTTCTCGCACTAAGTCGGCCAAAATACTTTCTACTACGAACAAGCAAGGCTGAGTGTAGAGAGTCCGAGATAGTTTTGCTTCTTCTTTTTGGCAAACTTCCGGGACAGACCAGCCTAAAATTTCTTTAGCGAGCTCAAATTTGGCTTTGGCTGTTGGCAAGTTTAATAAGTCTGCACCCATCCCGATCGCCTGGGAACCTTGTCCGGGAAATACCCATGCTGTTTTAGTCATTTTTCCGGTAATCTGCTAATTGGTGGTTGCTAATTGGTGATTGCAAAAATTCTTTGTTTCCCGCTTCTAAGTTCGCTCGCTGGTATCCGCTATCTTTCAGTTAACGAACTCTCTACTCGCGACTCACAATTATAACATAATAGTTGCGCTTTTTACGAGTTTTATATTTTTTTTGCTACTTGAATCAGATTAATAGCCGTAACAAAATTTTCTACCTTCAAGCCAGGGAAAGTCGATCGAAGAATAGAGGATTTTCAATCTCAGGGCGCGCTTGTCAAGAACTCCTGCCTCGAGACTGTACGGCTGCGCACCTTGCCCTATGTATGGCGTGTTCAAGGATTTGTATTTTGCAAGGGTCGAATTCCCGACAATAACCGGAGCAAGTTTAAAGTCGGCTGTCAAATATTACCTTCCCCATTGAAAAATCGCCGCCCCCCAAGTCAAACCTGCACCGAAACCAGCCGCAGCAATAGTATCGCCTGCTTTAACTTTACCCAGACGCACGGCTTCATCTAGGGCTAGGGGAATTGAAGCGGCTGAGGTATTGCCGTAATTTGCCAAATTGCTGATTACTTTTTCGGGGGGAATCTTTAGCCTTTGGGCAACTGCATCGAGAATCCGCTGATTAGCTTGGTGCAACAGCAGCCAATCAATTTCTGCGGCATTGATATTAGCCCGAAACATAGCTTTTTCTATGACTTCCGGCACTTTTCTCACGGCAAAGCGATAGATTTCTTGACCATTCATTGTGATGGGATGAAATCCGCCAATTCCGACGCTGACGCCCTCAATTAATTCTTTTGACTCGGCTTTGTAGGGCAAATTGAGAGACGAATTTTGCGTGCCGTCGCTGCGAATTTCAAATCCCAAAAAGCGATCGACTTCTGAAGCTTGCAATACCACCGCACCTGCACCGTCTCCAAATAGAATGCAAGTACCCCTATCCGACCAATTCACCCAGCGAGACAAAATATCTGCTCCGATCAGCAAAACATTTTGATAAACCCCTGTCCTAATAAACTGCGAGGCTGTAACTAAACCAAAAATAAAGCCCGAACAAGCTGCTGTCAAATCAAAAGCCACAGCTTTTGTGGCGCCCAACTGATATTGAATTTTACTGGCAGTGCCAAACAAATCGTCAGGACTTGAAGTCGCCAAAATAATCAAATCAATATCTGCCGGCGAAATTCCTGCCATGGCGATCGCCTGAAGCGATGCCTCCGACGCTAAATCGCACAAAGAAGTGCGATCGTCCGCCAGCCTGCGGGAGCGAATTCCCGTCCGCGCCCCAATCCACTCGTCAGAAGTTTCTACTATCTGACTCAAACCGTTATTATCAAGCGAAACCTGCGGTATACAAGAACCGCTACCCGTGACGGCAATGCCGAACCCTGATTGCTGCAACATTCCTCTCCATTTATGAGCGATATATCTAGAAATTAAAAATTAAAAACTACCAATTAAAATTATTTTTTAAACTGCTGACATTACTTTTTTTAAGCAAAACCGCTTGTTTAAGCTGACATTTTTAATTTGACATTTTTAATTTTTAATTCCTACTTACTGCCTCTAATTCACAGCTTCTTGTTCCAGAGCGCTTTGGTGATTGGACGATCGAATTCGCTCCAGCACTTGGTTGTCAATAGCCTCCTTCGCCAAACGAATGGCATTAAAAATCGAGGCAGCTTGAGACGAACCGTGGCTGATAATGCAAACTCCAGCAACGCCCAACAGCAAACCGCCGCCGTGTTCAACGTGGTCTACCCGCTGCTTGAACCCCTTGAGGCTTTCTTGCAGGAGGGGAGCGCTAATTTGATTTTTGAGTCCGGCCGCCAATTCTTCCTTAAGCACTTGCACCACGACTTCGCCCACCGCTTCGGCAAACTTCAACAACACGTTGCCGACAAACCCGTCGCAGACAATCACGTCGAAGTTCCCCGACAGCACGTCGCGGCCTTCGGCATTGCCCACAAAAGGAATGTTAGGGTTGTCCACCAATAACTGGTGGGTTCGCACGGCTGCGTCGTTGCCTTTAGAAGGTTCTTCGCCAATGTTGAGCAGGCCGATTTTAGGTTCGGCGACGCCCAGCACGCACTGGCTGTAAATAGTTCCCATAAGAGCGAACTGCTCCAAAAATTTGGGGCGGCAGTCCACATTAGCGCCGACATCGAGAATGAGTACAGAGCTGCCCGGTACCATTGTCGGCAAAACCGCACCGATCGCAGGGCGATCGATTCCGGGGAGCCTGCCCAACCTGAGCAGGGCTGCAGCCATTGCCGCGCCCGAGTGACCGGCGGACACCACAGCATCAGCTTGCTGCTGCTTTACCAAGTTCATCGCTACGTTAATCGAAGCTTTGGGCTTGCGTTTGAGGGCACTCAAAGGTTCTTCGTGCATTTCCACCGCTCCTTCAGAAGGAACGATTTCTAGCTGACCTGTAGAGACGCGGCCGATCGCGTCTTGTTGCCGGAGCGAGTCTTCTATTTGCTGCGGGTCGCCCACGAGCAAAATCTCTACGCCTAATTCTTCTTGTGCCTTAAGCGCTCCAGCTACAACTTCGGCGGGGGCGTGATCCCCACCCATAGCGTCTATTGCAATTCTTGCGCGTGTCGATCCCATTGACCAATGTTTGAGAAACACTAAAAATTCTACCAGGAAGTCAGGAGCGTGAATCCAGAAGTCTGAATAAAGAACTAAAATCCGCTCGCGCCCGATCGGACAATTCTGATTTCCGACTACTCTGATAGAGCTTGTTTTGTCACTACTTTACTATTTTTGCCTGCAAATTGAAAAAATCAATGCAATAGTTTACATGACTTTAGGAGTAAAAAATGCTGGATTTATTTAGCTCAGGGATGATGTCTCTGTGGCTGGACATGGCTGGGGTAGGCACTGCCGCGCCTAATGCTGCGTCAGTGCTGGCTTGGCGGGGAGGAATACCCGGGTTAGTGGTGGCCGAAGATTTGGCTTTTGGGGGAATAAGTGCGGCAAATCCAGACTTGCCCGCAGAAGCGACGGTGCGGGAATATTTAAAAGACTTAAAAGACAAGAACCTGATTGATGGGAATCAGGGAATTTGGGTGCAAGCGGGAATGGTGCCGCTGGTAAGTCAGCAGGGGACAGTGCTGATGCCTGGGGCTTCGCTGACTAAGATTGCGACTTCTCTGGCGTCGCTGGAGACTTGGGGCGCGGATTATCAGTTTGAAACGCGGTTCCGAGCAACCGGGCCGATTAGCAATGGTGTATTGCAGGGAGATTTGGTGGTCAGCGGCGGGGGCGATCCGCTGTTTGTGTGGGAGGAGGCGATCGCCGTGGGCAATGCTCTCAATCAAATGGGTATCGATCGGGTAGCGGGCAATTTGGTGGTGACAGGCAATTTTCGCATGAATTACCAGTCCGATCCTTTGGCTGCGGGGGAGATACTTCGGCAGGCCCTCGACGGTCGCAGTTGGCCTCAGGACGTGGTGGCAATGTATTCTAAGATGGCTCCGGGAACTAGAAAGCCGCAAGTAACGGTGGCCGGCAGCGTCATTGCTGAGAAATTTGTGACTTTGGGTCATTTGCTCCTGAAGCGCCGATCGCTCCCTTTAGCCGAAATTCTCAAGCAGATGAACGTCCACAGCGACAATGAAATGGCTCAGATGCTGGCCGACGATTTGGGTGGGGCCAAAATAGTGCAGCAGCAAGCGACTTGGGCTGCAGGGGTGCCGGAGGAGGAACTCCAATTAGTTAACGGTTCGGGATTGGGAGTGGAAAATCAGATGTCTCCGAGGGCGGCTTGTGGGATGATGCAGGCGATCGCGCGCAACCTTCAGACTACTGGGCTGACGATTGCTGACTTGTTTCCGGTGTCCGGGCGCGATAAAGGCACTGTAGAACACCGGCACATTCCGCGATCTGCTGTGGTGAAAACAGGTAGTTTGGACACCGTGATTGCTTTGGCTGGAGCCATACCCACGCGCGATCGGGGTTTAGTGTGGTTTGCAATTATTAATCGCGGCACTGATTGGGACTCTTTGAGAGAACAGCAAGATATATTTTTGCAAAAATTGGTGCAGCAGTGGGGAACTGCATTGACTTTGCCACTAGCAATTACACCGCACATTGACGGCGGCAGACCTGCCTTGGGGGCAGCAAATCGCAGCGATATTTTGCTGGGAGGTTAAGAAATAGGGGTTGAGTTGGGGTTCGCAGAAAGACGACCGACATAATAGCTTAGAATTGAAACAAGACTATTCTGCAAGAAGATGATCAAACTGCGATTGAAGAGATACGGGAAAAAACGCGAGACAAGCTACCGGATTGTAGCGATGAACAGTTCTACCCGCCGCGACGGCCGTCCCCTAGAAGAGCTCGGCTTTTACAACCCCAGAAATAACGAAACCAGGCTGGATGTTCCAGCGATTGTCAAGCGCCTGCAAGACGGCGCTCAGCCAACTGACACCGTGCGTGACATCCTCAGAAAAGCCCATGTATTTGAACAAGTCGGAGCCGGAGCCAACGTTGAATCCAGCACAGCAGCAGTCAGCTAGTCCCAACTACGCTGGACTGGTTAAGTTTTTAATTGGGCCTTTTTTAGAGACCCCAGGCTCTTTGCGGGTAGATTGCGAACTGCACCCGCGCCAATCGCGGGTCTGGGTTAGGCTCGCTTTTGAAGATCCCGACAAAGGCCGGGTTTACGGTAGGGGCGGACGCAATATTCAGGCAATTAGAACTACGCTCGAAGCGGTGGCGCAGACGGCGGGTCAGTCGCTCTACTTAGATATATACGATGGCGAAGCGGGCGATCGTGGCTCCTCGCCGCCCAGGGGCGATCGCGAGCGCCCGGATCGCGACCGTCCGGATCGCGGCTCGCGCGAGCCGCGAGGCGACTTCCGACCCCGGACGCCGCCTCCGTCGCCGAGTCCCTTAGCTAGCAGAACTCCGAGAGAACAACCTCGCCGTACTAACACACCTACGTTTAGAACCAGCAGAAATACTCCCGGTTATTAACTGCAGAGCCAAAAAACAATTTTAGATTTTAGATTGCCTGTTGTAGACTTTGTATTACAAGCCCCGCTTGATTTGAGATTGCCGGTTTTGCGATCGGACACAAATGTAAAATTTTAAATCTCAAATGTCAGCGGGATGAGGTAAATCTAAAATCTAAAATCTAAAATCTAAAATCTAAAATCTAAAGTTGCCTGACTTGATTGAAAGGAGATTTGATTTGTATCTCAAGCACCAAACTCATTTGGCAGCTAAATCTAAAAGACGCCTTAGATACTAGGTTTTACCTAGTAATGGGCGTTTTTTTGTTTGCAAAAAGGGACTGATTTAACTGTTAGTTGTGAAGTTTTAATTGCTTATTTGGAGGGAGCTTATGTTGGCATGATTGAAAAATTAACAATAGAGTTGCCGAGCACTCAAAGCGCGATGTCGCTCTCGGGCCATCAAGAAGAAAACCTAAAAATTATCTCTAAGCAAACCGGCGCTAACCTGGTAATGCGAGGTCAAGAACTGCTGATTTCCGGCACGAAAAGTCAAGTAGAATTGTGTCATAAATTAGTGCGATCGCTCTCCGACTATTGGAAATCAGGCAAAAATATTACCGGAGTTGAAATCCAGACGGCGCGCCAAGCTTTGGATACCAACCGCCAAGGCGATTTGCAAGACTTGCAGCGAGACGTTCTTGCCAAAACACGCCGAGGCGAAGAAATTAGAGCCAAAACCTTCAAGCAGCGGCAGTACGTCCAAGCAGTACGCACCCATGACCTGACATTTTGCATCGGCCCTGCCGGTACTGGCAAGACATTTTTAGCAGCTATTTTCGCCATCCAAGCTTTGTTAAGCAAACAGTACGAACGGCTCATATTAACCAGGCCGGCTGTAGAAGCAGGCGAAAAACTAGGGTTTTTGCCGGGAGATTTGCAGCAAAAAGTCGATCCATATTTGCGCCCGCTTTACGACGCCCTGCAAGAAATGATCGACCCTGAAAAAATGGCCGATTTAATGGAAAGAGGCTTGATCGAAGTAGCTCCCTTAGCTTATATGCGGGGGCGCACTCTCAGCAATGCTTTCGTAATTTTGGACGAAGCTCAAAATACGACACCGGCTCAAATGAAAATGGTGTTGACTCGTCTGGGGTTTCGATCGAGAATGGTAGTGACCGGCGATATCACTCAAACAGATTTGCCACCAAACCAACAGTCGGGATTGTCAGTTGCCCAAAACATTCTGCGCAACGTTGAGGGCATTGCTTTTTGCGAATTTTCTCAGGCGGATGTGGTGAGACACCCGCTAGTGCAGCGGATTGTCGCTGCTTACGAACTACATGAAAAATAGTCAGTAGTCATTGGATTAGTTGTTAGTTGTTGTTGTTTCTAATTCTCAATGCCCAATGCCCAATGCCCAATGCCCAATGCCCAATTACCAATTACCAAATTATGCCTAACCTGAAAGAATTCTTAGAAGCTTGCGAAAATTTGGGAACACTGCGTTTAATCGTAACTAGCAGCGCGGCTGTGCTCGAAGTGCGCGGTTCAATTCACAAGCTGTTTTATGCGGAATTGCCGAAGGGTAAATATGCAAATATGCACGCCGAAATATTTGAGTTTCACCTAAATATGGACAAAATAAAACAGGTTAAGTTCGAGACTGGCGAAGCGAAAAGAGGCAATTTTACTACTTATGCGATCCGTTTTCTGGACGAACAAAATGATGCTGCTTTGAGCGCATTTTTGCAGTGGGGAAAGCCGGGGGAATACGAACCGGGACAGGTGGAAAACTGGCACGAATTGAAGGATAAATACGGGGAGGTTTGGGAACCGCAACCTGTTGATGAGATTTGAAGCTATTTTTTTTTCAGAAGATTGTAGCAAAATTATCAAAACATCTGGACATTCAAGTAAATGATTACTCTACTCCTAAATGTAAAGCTTGATAACAACGTTCAATAATTCTGTAAAATTGGTAGTTAAATGTCTTAAAAACAGAAACAAGCAAATGAAATCAATCGCTCAAACATTTCCAGTTGTTAACAGCCATAATGAATGGGATTTACTAAAAGAAGTAATAGTAGGTCGTATATAAGGCGCTTCTGTACCTGCAAGCGAACCTTGTCTTGATGTTGATGTTCCTCCCCAATATCAAGACTTTTTCAACAAATATGCAGGTAAACCTTTTCCAGAAGAGTTAGTTCAAGCAGCAGCTAAAGAACTTGAAGAATTTTGCCATATCTTGGAAGCCGAAGGAGTTAAAGTAAAACGTCCCGATGTAATCGATTTCTCACAACCTTATAAAACCCCAGACTTTGAAGCATCCGGTCTTTATGCAGCTATGCCCCGCGATATCTTGATTGTCATCGGCAATGAGATTTTTGAAGCACCGATGGCATGGCGATCGCGCTTCTTTGAATATCGTGCCTATCGATCGCTGATGAAAGAGTATCTCAAGCAAGGTGCCAAGTGGACAACTGCCCCCAAACCTCTGATGTCCAATGAACTTTATGATTTTGAGTTTGCTGCTAAATCCCCCGAAGAGAGAGAAGAATTAGTTCAAAAAGGACGTTACGTTACCACAGAATTTGAACCTTGCTTTGATGCAGCAGATATCGTGCGGTTTGGGCGGGATATATTTGTGCAGCGCAGTCATGTTACTAATGAAATGGGAATTACATGGCTAAGAAACCATTTGGGCGAAGAGTACAGAGTACACACAATAAAGTTCAAGGATTTTAACCCGATGCACATTGATGCTTCTCTGGTTCCCTTGAAACCTGGAATCGCCTTAATTAATCCTATCCGCCCGCCCTACAACCCAGAATTTTTTAAGAAGGCAGGGTGGGATTTAGTTGAAACTGCTTTACCGACAACTCCTGACTATTGGGAGTTGCCCATTGCCAGTAAGTGGGTGAGTATGAATCTTCTGATGTTAGACACAGAGCGTGTTATCGTTGAACGGCAAGAAGAACCTACTCAGAAACTTTTGCACGATTTAGGTTTTAAAGTCATTCCCGTTGATTTTCGCCACGTTTATAGCTTTGGAGGGTCATTTCACTGTACGACTTGCGATGTTCAACGAGATAGTAAGCTGGAAAAATACGGTTTTTCCGAGCTCGCTCATTGATGTTAAGTAATCAAATGCAAAATCAGTAAAGCTTCTGCATTTTTTATTGTGTACTTGTGATATAATTTTTAAATTATATTGATAAATATGGCTTTGATAAAAGAAACTAGCGATCGCACGAAAGGTATTTTAGTAGTTAAGCTGTTCTGCATCTAAAACGCATATTGTATGGTATAATATGACAATTTTTATAAAAAGTCAATGCCTACTAAAAACTTCCTCAGTTCCGAGACAAAGGAAACTCTGCAACAAGCATTAAAAGACCATGAGCATCCAGACATTCGACAAAGAGCGTTAATATTTTTATTACTAAACAACGGAAATACACAAGCTCAAACTGCTGAACAAATTGGATGTTCTCTCAGAAAAGTTGCCTATTGGAGCGTTCATGGCGATCCTGAAAATTTAGACAGTTTTAAAGATAATAGGATGAAGGGTAATTACCGAAAAGCTACAGAAAAATACATTAATTTACTTTGAGAAACAGTTGAAGTAGACCCTGAAAAATATGGTTATGAGTTCGGAAGATGGACAACAGCTAGACTTGCAATATATCTAGGAGAGCAGACGGGAATTGAGCTGAGTAGTACCCAAGTAAGGAGAATTTTAAAATCAAAAAAGTATGTTTACCTTTGGGCTAAATACAGCTTAGAGTCTAAGCAAAATGCCGTAGAAAGGGGTTTATTTAAAGATAAATTAGCTGAATATCTAAAAGCAGAAAAAGAATCTCCAGACCTTTTACAGGTATGGTTTTGGGACGAAAGTGGATTTAGTTTAAGAGTAATTAGAAGGAAGAACTGGTGTAAAAAGGGGACTCGAAGTAACAAAAAAGGAGAGCGACGAAAAGGTCGTATTAATGTTATGGGTGGAGTGAGATACTCAGACAAAAAAAGATGGGTAGATTTTATTCCCTCTGGAAATTCTGCTAATTTTTACGCAGTGCTGAAAAATTTTCATGAAGATTTAAAAGGAGAGTGGATATTGCAAGGGAATTTAGCGTCAGACTTTAAAGATAAAGGCTGTAAGTTTGTGATAATTTTGGACAACGCTAGTTTTCATAAAAAAGCAGAGACTTTGCAGAAAATAGCGTCAGAAATGCCCAATCTAATCTACCGAGTTTTTGCCCAAATATAGCCCTGACTATAACCTAGTTGAATTAGTATGGCATTCTGCCAAGGAATATGTTGCTAATAGATTATTTGAATCCATTGAAAAACTAGAATCACTGTTACATAAACTGTTAAATGAAGGAGGACTAATTATGAAATGGCACCGAAAGATAAAAAATAAAGGTAACTTAGTTAATGCAGTTTAGATGTCTAACAGCTTATTACTGTTGCTATGATTCTGGGTTCAACTTCTTCGGTGGTCAAAGAGGCTCTCGTGAACCTAAATCCTGAAACTCAGTTAGCTTTCCGCTTTACACTTGCTGCAATAATTTTCCTTCCATTTATTGGTAAACTTAATCTTTGTCTAGTTAGAGAAGGAGCAATACTTGGGCTTTTATTATTCGGAGTTTTTGTCTCTTCTACCATTGGGCTTGAAACTATTTCAGCTCATCAGGCATCATTTATTTTTGGATTAAATGTCGTTTTTGTAACCCTATTTGAACTCGTGTTTCGTAAGAGTTTTAAGATAGAGGTGTTGTTGGCAGCAATATTGGCATTTAGTGGGATTGGCATTATGTCTTGGGAAGGTGGGGAAGCCCTAAGCGGTAGTTTATGGTTATTCGGCTCTGCGATCGCTGACTCAGCATATATCCTCCTACGCGAACAAATTGCCGAGCGTCACTCATCTTTGGCACTTACAGGTATCCAAATCTTGGTTGTAGCTGCATTGAGCTTACTATGGGCGGCTCCTGAGATTTTGGGGAATATAGAAGCAATTGAAATGAATCTAGGATTGCTTGGTTATCTTGGTATAGTAGGCAGTGCTCTTGTGACTTTACTGATGACGACAGCACAGCGTTGGGTTTCAGCTCAAGAAGTAGCTGTGCTTTTGTCATTAGAGCCTGTTTTCGGATCAATTTTTGCATTTTGGTTGTTAGGAGAAACTTTTGGCATCTTTAGTTTTGTTGGTGCAGCGATGGTGCTAGCGGGAATATTTTTGATGCTCGTCGATCCAGTCTTAGTGAAACCTGAGTTAGATCTCAAGGAGAAGCCGGAAATTTAATCAGAGTAAAGTTAAAGACTGAAAATGCAAATTACTAACAGAACAACAAGGAGTTGGAGTGGTCATTGCTGGATCTACAGAACTATCAATAGCCTTCGATCGCATTCAACAATTGCCATTTGTTTGTGTCGCTTCACTAGAGATAGTTGCTGCAATTACTCTAGACATCGCATTTGGTTCTCGCCAATTTAATGATGCTAGCGCCAGAAATTATTCTTAGGCGCTAACAACAAAGGTATTTGCCAGAGTGCACAGTTGTCCATCAATACACAAGCAGCAAACTAATTGAACCTACCTCCATGCAAAAAATGAAAATCTGGGTGAACTAGCAACTACTTATACCCATGCAACCAGCAAACCGCACTGGGTAGGGACGATCGTACTTGTGACTGCGATCCCCCCAAACCAGTCGAGAAAATCGGAAAGTTCCTGCTTGCGATCTTCGACATTATCTGCAAGGATCAGAATTTGTTTGCCGCTACAGCGTTCAATAATCGCGCGAACGTCGTCTTTATAAGGCCGCTTCGCGTGATCTACAAACACCAAATCCGGCAGCGGAATCTCTTTCGGAATTTGCCTAATTGCCTCTTCAGAAGGACAAATCCACTGCCGAATCTGGCTATCTATTCCTGCTTGTTGAAAGTGTTCCCCGGCTTGCTCTGCCACAGATTTATCGAACTCGACGGTGTGGATGATAGCCTGAGGATCTCCAAGTGCGAGGTAGCAGGTAGAGAGACCATATCCAGTACCAAGTTCAAGGATCGTTTTTGGTCGTACAGCAGCAACAACAGCTTGCAGAATTGGGCCGGTATCTTGACGAATCGGATTTCGCCAAGCACTTTCGCCGTACTGTTCGCCACCGAGGACGCCGATTTTTTCAATGACTGCTAAAACTTGTTGGTTCATATGTAAGAGTGGGTGCGATCGTCCTATGTGAGTTAAACAGGACGATCGCACAGACTCTATTTGTAGGGTGGGAACTGCCCACCAAAACTCTACAGGTGGTGTAAAAAATCAGTCTGTGCGATCGTCCTATGTGAGTTAAAAAGAGAAGGTGGTTCTGATTGCTCCGACAACAACATCGGCGTTGCGATCGTCATGGTTGGGGGCGGTCAACCAGAAGATACCAGGAGTAATCGTGATATTGTCGGTGAGTTGATGGGTATAAAAGGCTTCAATGTGAAATCCCAGGTCGCGATCCTTGCGCTGTCCGGCAGGTAAACCGATCGCTTGAGCGATCGCCCCATTGCTCGTACCAGTCAACCGAGGTTGCACCCCAAAAACAATACCAGCTAAGTTGCCTTCTTTGCCCAAGTCATAAAAAGCCAAAGAAAAACGATAGTCCACCACATTAGCATCTCCCTTCGTACCCTTGCCCAAGGCACGAGCATTAATCAAACCGACAGAACCGCTTAACCCCAAAGTCCGGGAGACTCGATAAGAGATTCCAGGAAGATAGGCGTTGGCGACAACTGCTCCTGCTCCTTGAATTTGGGCAGCGTTACTGCCGCTGAACGTATCAACCCCAAATTGAGGAGAGTATAAGTGGACATAATTTAAAGAAATATCGAGCGGGCCGAAATCGAAGACCGTTCGTACAGAACCACTGTAGCCGGCTTTGGAGAAACCTACAGTCGGGTCGTTAGTCCGGAATTCGCTGCCGGCGGCGAAATCGAAGTTCAACCACGGAGTTGCTTTCCACTGTACGCCAATCCCTGTCTGCTGAATGGCAGGGTACAGAATCGGGTTGATTGCACCAAAGTACGATAGAGCTCCTGTAGTCGGACTGGCAAATGGACTCAGGGGTGCTGAAAGTAGCCGATTGCTAGAAAAGGCATTTAAAGAAACCAGCAGTTTGTCACCCACCGGGAAGCGGTATCCCAATCCGATCAAATTCAAACTTCCATTTCCTGATATGTCGGATGGCAGGAAACGACTTTCATCAGTCGGGCCGCTGAGACGACCTTGCGGAAATTCGGTAGCTGTGTTAAGTGGCCTTAAATTTATGGCTTCCAGAACGACGAACAAGCTGTCTTGACCCGTGAAGCTGCTATTCAAGTTGAGTTGGAGTCGATAGCCCAATGTAGTGTTATTTGCTTCGCTAGCATTTTTGCCAAAAGCATCTCCCAGATAAGTCAACACCTGACCGGTCAGCTTTGTGGTTGTGGAGAATTGGTTGGCTTCGAGTTCTGCGGTGCGAGCTTCCAGGGTATCTACGCGCCCGCGCAGGGTTGCCAATTCCGCTGCAAATTCTTCTTGCAGCCGTTGGACGGCAAGCAAGTCTTCTTTGGTAGCTAAGTTTGTCGTCCCAGCGGTAATTACCTCCCTCACTTTATCCAAGCAGGCGTTTAAACCTGCGGCAAATTCGTAGCGGGTCATTGCCCGGTTGCCGCGGTAGGTGCCGTCGGGATAGCCTGCGATACAACCGTACCGTTCGACTAGAGATTGCAATGCTTGAAATGCCCAATCTGTTGGCTTCACGTCGGATAGCTGAGAGACTGAGGTCACTTGGTCCATCGACGATGTGTTGTCTTCTGAGAATTCCGGGTTGAGGGTATTTTGCAAGTCAGGCTCAACAGAGGTATCCCGATCGACAAGCGATGATTCGGGGTTGAGAGTTTTTTCCCTGGCTGGCTCAATTGAGGTATCTTCTTGTGGCAGTTCTGCTGTTAGCCCTGAGACAGGAATCACTTGTTGGGTCCAGGTGCTCTCTGGCGATGGATCGGAAACTCGGGAATTTTCCTTTGTTGGCTCTGACCCTGTTTCCTGATTTGGACTGATCTGTTGACTGAAATCTGCCGCTTTGTGCGTTGCTATTTCAGTGTTAGTAGGGGTTGGAAGCAGGCCGTTCGGGGAGTTCTCGCTCACCTTTTCACTGCTAACTGGCGTTGCTATTTCAGTGTTAGTAGGGGTTGGAAGCAGGCCGTTCGGGGAGTTCTCACTCACCTTTTCACCGCTAACTGGCGTTGCTATTTCAGTGTTAGTAGGGGTTGGAAGCAGGCCGTTCGGGGAGTTCTCGCTCACCTTTTCACCGCTAACTACTGATTCTGGCAGTGGATCTGCTTCGACATTGATTATTTGGGGATCGGTTTCTTCGCTGTTGGTTGGTGAAGCTGTTGGTTCTTCCGTAATTGGGGAATCGACTGCCTGGGCGACCGCCAACGGCATCAGTCCACTGCCTAAAACAGTTAGCGTAACTACTAAAGTTTTGCCAAAAAGTGTATTCATAGTATATTGATCCTCACATCCTAGTTGGTAACATATCACAACTTGCGTACTCACTCACTTTTTTTTTATTGTTTGCTGTGAGCCAGCAATTTCCAAGTTTTATTGGTTGCGTTTGATGGTAGCTTGTTACAATAAATTATTTGAGGTAGGCGAACATAAAAACTGAGTCCGGCTTTTAGCGGATTGTTAGGAACGTAGCGTTACAATAGCTTTACACGTCGTTCGAGAACAGAAGACATAAAGCAGAGGCAGAAAAAGTGAGCCCGTGAGATGCAGCGTGGTATGAGAGCAATTTGGGGTTTTTGTTGGGTTTTGGCGTTACTTCTGTGGTGCGGTGGTGCCAGTGCGGGAGTTTTGAGCGATCGCATATCCAGTTTTCCCAATTGGGAAGGCAAGCCTCCTATCGCTGTAGCTAAGGGGGATTTGGTTTATCCAGATTGGATGGCTGGCACTTGGAATGTTGCGAGCACTTTGGTGGATTTAGCCGCGCCTTTAGCACCAAATATTGTCACGCCCGGCTTTGAAGGCAACCGCCGCTATTTGCAGCAGCCGGTATTGTTTAAAGTGCGGTTTCAACCCGAAAAAAATATTGGTTTTATTTATAATAATACATCTAAAAAAGCTACAAAAATTGTAGCAGAGCGCACTTTTAATGGTTTAAACATTGCCAAGGCTTATTTAGGCGATGGTGGCGTACTTTCGGTGAAAGTCGATCCGAACAATCCCAACCGCCAAATTACTGTTTTGAAAGGGGAACGCCAACTAATTTCAATTGTTACCAGTCGGGGAACTGAGACGCCGAATCCTCGCGAGTTTGTATCGACAGAGATTTCTCAGCAGGTGTTTCGGGGAGAGTCTGATATTTATTTAAATGAGGTGGAAACCACAACGGCTTATCGAGTTGTTGGAGGCGGGGAAAAAAGCGGTTCTGCGAGTAAAAGAATTGAAGCCGATCAGGTAACAGCGATTTATTTGTCGCCTCAAGACCCGGATTATTTTGCTGCTGGGGGACATCCTGTGGCTTTGTACCGATATCGGTTGGAGTTGGTGCCGGCATAATTAAGTTGTCATCTCGATCGACCTAGCAAGGATCGACTTTTTTCGCCCCTGTCTCTGTTTTCATCAGCTTTCCTGATAACCCCCATCAGTTAAACTGTCGCTCAACCCCTTTACAAACATTAACAAAACCGTTAATAATAGAAACATCATCCGAACATTGACAACCAAATACAGCAATCATAAAACCATGACAACAACCTTACAGCAGCGCGAAAGCGCCAACCTGTGGGACCAGTTTTGCAACTGGGTCACCAGCACCGAAAA
>NZ_JAUBSF010000067.1:0-39765 GCF_036704615.1 Microcoleus sp. K4-B3 | reverse complement strand
GGCACAGCAAAGTTTTCAGTTCTGCTGCGGTTTCTCGAATCACAATCTTGACAACTCCTGACATGGTTTTGACCTCTTTTTGGCTACTAAATTGCAAAATGCATTTCTACTAACTGTAGCACTATTTTATGAAATTGGTATAAGCAAGGCAGGCGATCGCATAGAACCCAAATAATTTCTTTGATTTTGATATGGAATTATAAAATCGGCAAATTTTAGAGTTAATTAATAATCGAAGGGAATGTCTGAGCAACTTGCTGCCTGATTTAGAATAACAAAGAGTTTTTCGTTTAAAACAAGGTAAATAATATCTTAATCTTGTATTTTCGCCCTCAACAGTTGTCCTATAGATTTTGCTAATAATTTGATATTTATCGGCAATAAAATTAGGGTAAACTTTCCAGGCATCGGTCACATGAAAATAGCATTTCTATTTATTAATAAGAGTACAAATTGGTTCAAAGTTTAGCCACTATGAGCGCCTAATACCCCTCCTAAAATACCTGGTTTAAAGTGGTCTACTACTGTTCCTAACCAGAGAAAACTTTTTTTTTAGCCGACAAATGTTTCTCATTCATTCCATTCACCCACTTGTGGATTTGTCTCTGTGCGAGCAAAATCTGGTAAGAGTTTTTCTACTTGTTTGAGCCAATTAATTATTGTCGTATGATGCACATTTTTGACTCTCTCAATTGCTCAAAAACCCATACCAGTAGCCTACATTTGAGACATTCACGTTTAACCTCTGAGCGAGTAACCTTTATGAGGTTGAGAGCAATCTATAAATTGTCTGCCACAACCGACACACATATAATTCTGTTTACCTTTTTCTGACCATTTTTATTAACATGAGTTGACTGATATTCAGGACATTGCATAAGCTCTACGTTTAATGAGTGTTATTTTGTGGCGATCGCACTATAACTTTATCATACGCTAATTCAGCAACGCCCTAATTGATGTATCACCGGATCCATAGGCTTTAACTATTTTTTTACGAAATTTGATCGCCTAAAGTTTCATTTTTTCCGCTGATCTACTGAATGCAGTGTACTATTTATACGTGGAATAGGCTGTATTTTTACGGCACAGTTGGTAACGCCTCGGAAGAGATTGTTAAAAAATATATTGACAACCAACACAATTAAGTTATAAGAATGTGGCTAAAGCCGCAGCGCCTATCCCAACCCCTGAAGGGGTGGGCGTGCTGCGCGAAAAAAGTCTGTCAGAATTCAGATTAATTAGCAATTAGCAATTACCCGGTTCTCATGCAACTGAAAACCGCTATATAATCAATTCAGCCAGATGAGTTTTCTAAGCCATAGATACCGCGAAATTGGTTGCTGTACAGATAGTCGGCATCTCAATAACAAACTGCGTTCCCTGCTCTGGCGTTGAAAAACACTGTAATTGAGCGCAGTGTTTTTCTAGCAGAATTTTTCGGCTGATTGACAATCCCATGCCTGTACCTTTTCCGATTGGCTTCGTAGTAAAATAGGGAGTAAAAAGTTTTGAACGAACTTTCTCACTCATGCCAATACCATTATCAGCAATTGTTATCCGAAGGAGTGAACCAGAGCTACTGTTGTCATGCGAATTGTTCGGTACGACTTCAGTACGAATCAAAATTTGGGGATGAAAAACTGCACCCTCTTCTCTACTTCCCCGCTCTTCCAAAGCATCTATAGCATTCGCTAAAAGGTTCATAAACACCTGATTAAGCTGACCTGCATAACAGGTCACAAGCGGCAATGCACCATAGTCTTTAATCACATTAATAGCAGAGCGATCTGACTTAGCCTTGAGACGATGCTGCAATATCATCAAGGTGCTATTAATACCTTCGTGAATATCTACTGATTTGATTTCAGTTTCATCTAAGCGAGAAAAATTTCGCAGAGACTGCACAATAATGCGAATGCGTTCGATGCCTAACTGCATGGAAGAAAGCAATTTTGGTAAATCATCTATGATAAATGGCAACTCTCCATCTTCTATTTCATGAATAATTTCTGCTTCTGGTTGCGGGTAATACCGTTGGTAAAGATTCAACATATTAATGAGTTCTTTAATATAGTCGTTGGCGTGCGAAAGGTTGCCGTAAATAAAGTTAACCGGATTGTTGATTTCATGAGCGACACCTGCAACTAATTGACCGAGACTAGACATTTTTTCACTTTGAACTAGCTGGAGTTGTGTTTCTTGCAGCTCTTTGACAAAATGCTCTAAGGCAACAGCTTTTTGGTGTTCTTGTTCTTCACTGATACGGAGTGCTTTCTCTACTTGTTCGCGCCGCTCTATTTCAGACTGCAATTTCTGACCTAGACAAAAACTTCTCAAAGCTGTAAGCATCGTAGTGTATAGCTTTGATGTCGTTAATTCAGTTTTAGTTTTATAGTCATTAATATCGTAATTGATAATAATGCTTTTTTCTGGCACTTGTCCGGGTTGACCCGTGCGTAAAATAATTCGCACTAACTGATTGCCTAGCACTTCCCGGACATATTTAACAAACTTTAAGCCAGCATCATCTGTTTCCATAATCACATCAAGCAAGATGATGGCAACATCAGGATGTTCTTGAATTAGCTGTGTAGCTTCATTCGCAGAATAAGCACTAATAAACTTTAAAGATGTGTTTTGGAAAACAAATTTTCTTAAGGCAATATCGGTAGCTGTGTGAACTTGAGCCTCATCATCTACAATCAAAACTTTCCAGCTTTCAGTCGGACGATATTCAGATACTTCATCAGCAAAAAGTAACTCCTCATCTGAGTTAAATTCTTCATCCAATAGCATTTTTTGAGATGATTCTTTAGTTGAAAAACCGTAAATATTGTCCATTGTTGCTCACCTATCTTTATTACTGATGTTTTGATTTGGGAAACTACGGTTTTGCATCGATTTGCAGGGGTAACTTAATAATAAATTTAGTTCCCACTCCCACCTCACTTTTACATTCTACTTCACCTAGAAGTTTTTGGGTAACTAAATTGTAGACAATATGCAATCCCAAACCGCTACCACCCTGACCGCGTTTAGTAGTAAAGAAGGGCTCAAAAATTTTACTTAAATTTTCTGGAGGAATGCCTTTACCATCATCGGAATATTCAAAGCGAAGTCGATTGCCATCTTGCTGCCAATCAAAAACGAGCTGACCAGATTCGCCAGGTTCGTAAGCATGAATCAGAGAGTTCATCAGCAAATTTGTGACAACTTGAGATAATGCACCTGGATAAGAATCTAGGGCAATTTTGGTATCTCCCTTAATTTCGATCGAATGTTTGCTATTTCTCAATTTGGGTTTTAATTGGATTAAAATTTCCTCCAGATAATTTCTTACCCCGAAAGTTCGTCGTTCTTCGCTAGAGCGATCGACTGCCACTTCTTTAAAGCTCTGAATCAATGCCGCAGCCTGATTTAGATTAATTAGAAGGGTGTTACTGCTCTGGGTGGCTATATCCAAAAATTCTTCTAGCTCGGAGCGTTTCATTTTGCCACTCTTATAAGTAGAAGCAAAATCTGTGCTATGTTCTGCCAAAGCTGACGCAACGGTGACGCCAACGCCGATGGGAGTATTAATTTCGTGGGCTACGCCTGCCACTAATCCTCCCAGCGATGCCATTTTTTCGGCTTCCACTAACTTACTTTGAGTAGCTTTTAAATTATCTAAGGCGTTAGATAATTCGTGGGTGCGATCGCTCACTAATTGCTCTAAGTTTTGATTGAACTCCTGCAAGTTATTGTACAGTTGGGCATTTTCAATGGAAATGGCAATTTGGGCAGATAACACTTTTAATAGCTCTAGCCTATCTGTAGTAAAAGCCCCTTCAGTCAGGTTATTTTCCAGGTAAAGAATGCCTGTTAACTTGCCTTGGTGCAGCAGAGGAGTGCAGAGAATCGATTTGGGTTGAGTGGCTGCAATATAAGGATCGCGGGTAAATTGTCCCTCTTGGGTGGCGTTATTTAACACCACATTTTCCTGGGTGCGAATCACATAGTTGGCGATCGCACTTGCCAGTTTGGGAATTTCCCCAGAAGCAGCTTTTGGATTGAGGGGAAGCGATCGCAGCACGCTTACCTCATCCTCCTTCACTGAACCTTCCGCCTCTAGCGCCCAGTTTCCCGCTTTTTCTAAAATCAAAAAACCTTTTTGGGCCCCCGCATTTTCGATCGCAATTTTCATCAATCTTTCCAGCAGCTTACTCAAAACTATTTCACCCGAAATCGCTTGGGAAGCTTTCATCACCGTCGCTAAATCTAGCGTATCTCCCAAGTTGTTGCTAGTAGTCGCAGTTGTTGTTTGGCTAAGTTTTGTTTTAGTGGCTGTCTTTGCTGATGTTCTCGCTAGTAATTGAGGATATTTTTTCTCGAAATTCTCAACTTTACGTTTAGCACCCCAAACTTGGTAGCCATAGTGGGCTTTTGTCAGGTAGATTTGGGCAAATTCTTCTTTGCCTTTCGCTAACCAAAATTTGGCAGCGAGTTCCGCCGCTAGCGCTTCATTCTGAATAAAATCATGCTCTCGGGCGTCCGCGATCGCGCGATCGTACAAGTCCATCGCCTCTAAATCTCGACCTGAAATTCTCGCCATTTCTGCCGCCACTAGCCAGAATTTATGTGCAAAATTTTCCGAGCAGTTGTCCGCCCAAATTTTGATTTGTTTCTGATTAGCTTCTAATTCCTGCCAGTAATCTTTTTGCTCCGATTCAGAAACGGCTGGATACAGAGCAGTTAAGATCAGAGAACGGTAAAAATTATGGTGAGAGCTGGAAATGTGACCCATCAAATAATCGATAATTTCTGAAGCGCGATCGGAGGCTGACAGCGCCTCACTATACTGTTCGTAAAGATAGAAACTCTGCGCTTTTAAAACATAAAACTCGCACAGTGCTGCCATGCTTTTACGGTCGTTAAAATTTTCTAAATGCTGTTTTTCGCTAACTTCATCCTCTTCTCCCATCAAATTTAAAATTGCTATTTTATTAGCAATAATTATATCAATTGCCCACAAATTTTTAGTGTGATGGCAGAAATGGAGCGACTTGCCAATATCTTCCAAGAGGTTATTCAAATTCATGCCCTGGAAGAAATAGGTAATGGTTTGAAACATCCGGTTATAACCCGTCCATTGCAAATTGCCAGATTGCAAGCCAACTTTATAACCTTCGTTATTAATTTCGGCAGTTGTTTTGATGGGTCTAACCCAGCAGTTTAAGTAATTAGCAAAGATGACACTATCTTGGCAGTTTTGAGACAAGTTATTTGAATTTTCGCTGAGAGTCAGGGCGAGTCTGCCAAACTCATAAGCTGATTGGTAATCCCCTAAAATTGAATTCAGGATAATTCCATAACACGAATAGCAGTAAGACCCACCCGCCACAAAACCGTACTTGAGAGAAAGGTTAATCGCTTTGATAACAGTCAACTTCCACAGCTCTTGAGATGAAAAGAACGTTAGCGGCCCCATGTTGCCCAATAATTTTAAGGCAATTTTTTTAGCTGGATCTTTCATCTTTTCTGCATTTATTAATGAAGCAATTTCTTGGTTTGCCAAGTTGGCTTTAGCTTCCGCTAGTTCGGCATTGACCGCTTCTATTAAATTATCTTCAGCTAAGTCTATTCCCAGCAAGTGAAGAGCCTTTAATCCCGATTTTACTGCTTCTTCATATTTAGTCAGCAGAGTGTACTGCACGATCAAAATGTTGTAAATTTCTGCTTGTTCTAGCTCTGATTTTGCCCGGCAAAACGCGACTTCTATTAATGCTTCTGACTCTTCAAAATTCCCGTTTAAATATTCGGCATCTGCTAGTTCTTTATGAAAGGTAAAAGCTAGTTTGTAGGATTCTTGCCAAATATCGCCTGGTAAAATTTCCAGACCGATTTTTAAGTAGTCTCTTGCAGCAGCATAAGCCGTTGCATCTTTGGCTTTGCGAGCGGCTGTTAAATTTAAAATAGCTAGTTCAAGTTTCTCGCTCTCATCAGCGATTAAATTTCGACCTGAATTCAAATGGTCGGCAATTTGAAAAATTCTTTCGGCTCGTCGCTCAGGAGAAATATTGGCTAGTAACAGCCGACCAATTTTGAGGTGAATTGCTGTTTGCAGCTTTGAGTCAATCAAAGCATAACCTGACTGCTGCACGCGGTCGTGCAAAAATTTATAAGTAGTAATTACCAGCTCTGAATTAATTATTTCTTCTTCTGTAGCCCCTAATTCAGAAGTAGTTAGAATTAATCCATCTTGGATAGCTGGCAATAATTCTTGAAAGGTTTCTCCCGGAGATTTTTCATTAATAATTGAGAGAGTGTTTAAGTCAAAACTATTGCCAACGCAAGCTGCTAAACGCAAAACTTTCTGAGTTGATTCTGGCAGTTTTCTCAATTTTCCCAGCATCAATTCAATGACATTATCGGTAATACCTACTGCTTCAATTTCGGAAATATTCCACTCCCAGTTTCTTTGCTGGAAATTGAAGTTGAGCAGGTTTTCTTGATAGAGAGTTTTGAGAAATTGATTGACAAAAAAAGGATTACCTTGAGTTTTATTAACGACTAACTCCGCTAGGGAAGTCGCTGATTTTCTGTCCTTATGTACAGTATCAGCAATCAAGTTACTAATCTGCTGAAGGTGTAAGGGAGCTAAAGTAATTCGCTCGATTCTTGCACCTTGCTTTTGCAGCTCATCCAAAGTTATTATTAAAGGATGAGATGGGTTAACTTCGTTGTCTCGATAAGCACAAATTAGAAATAGATATTTCGTTTCCTCATCTGCCATCATTACTTGTAGCAATTTCAATGTAGCGGAATCAGCCCATTGTAAATCGTCGAGAAATATCACTAAAGGATGGTCAACTGAACAAAACACGCGGATAAATTTTTGAAATACTAAATTAAAGCGGTTTTGCGCTTCTGTAGCGCCTAATTCTTGTACGGGTGGCTGTTTACCAATGATTAATTCTACTTCAGGAATAACGTCTACAATAATTTGACCATTAGCGCCAACAGCAGCTAAAAGTTTTTCTTTCCAGGTATTGAGTTGCGTTTCGCTTTCTGTTAATAGTTGCTTGACTAAGGACTGAAAGGCTTTGACAACAGCCGCATAAGGAATATTGCGTTGAAATTGGTCGAATTTACCAACAATAAAATAACCTCTCGCTTTAGTAATTGGTTTATAAACTTCTTGTACTAAAGCGGATTTACCAATGCCAGAGTAACCCGATACTAACATGATTTCTGTTAAGCCATTGCTGACTCGCTCAAAGGCAGCTAATAAGGTTTCAACTTCTCGTTCTCTACCATAAAGTTTTTGAGGTATTTGAAACTTATCTGTAAGATCTTTTTGGGCGATTGCAAAATCTACAATCGTTCCTGTAGCCTGTAGTTGTTCCAGGCATTCTTCTAAATCTGCGATGATTCCCCAAGCACTTTGGTATCTTTTTTCAGCCGTTTTTTCTAACAGCTTCATTACAATATCAGAAACGGCTTTAGGAATTTCTATTTCTGGATTGATTTCATGGGGCGGTACTGCTTGTTTAGCAATGTGACAGTGGACTAATTCCATTGCATCGCTGTAATCCCATGGCAATTGTCCCGTTAGCAGTTCGTAAAAAGTGACTCCTAATGAGTAAAAATCAGTGCGGTAGTCGATCGCTCGGTTCATTCTGCCTGTTTGTTCCGGCGATATATAGGTAAGAGTGCCTTCTAAAACATTAGGATTTTTAAGGGTAGGGTTTTCCCGCTTTAAAACAGTAGAGATGCCAAAATCTATAATTTGAACTCGCCCTGTGGTTGAGTTAATAATAATATTGCTGGGGTTAATATCTTTATGAATAATGTGATGTTGATGAATTTGGTCTAAAGCCTTGGTTATTTTAATGGCTGTTGACAAAAACTCTTTTAAGGTCAGTTTGTGAGAAGCTAACAAAAGCTTTAATGATTCTCCTTCACAATCCTCGAAAATAATAACCAAACTGTTCTGGTATCTTTCTAAGCTGTAGGTTTTAGGCACACTTTCTATGGTGAGATTGCGTGTAATTTCGTATTCCTGCTTGTATCTGACTAATGAAGCTGGCATCGGATAATCTTGCTTGAGAAATTTGAGAATTATCGGTTGGTTGTCTTGCTTCCTCAGTCCCCGGCAAACTAAAGAATTATTACTTTCATGAATTTGGTTAATAATCTCGTAGCCAGCTAAGTTAATCATTATTGCAGCCTCTTTTAAGTATTAATACTCATTTTTTAGGAAGTGTCAATTTATTAAGTAGATGTATCCTCTAATACATAATAATACTCTAAAAATTAAGAAAAACTTAAGGTTTCAAAGAAAAGTTATTTTTTTTTTACATTTCTTAATAAAGTACGGATAAAGATTCAGGTCAGCAGTGCGATCGCTCCACAGTTTCCTCCAAAAGCAGGCAGAACAGAGTGAAGGGCGATCGCCGTTGGCATTCATAGGAGATTCGGGCGTTGCATAATTAGAATATAAATAGGGGGAATCACCATGCAATGAAAGCGAGTGCAAATCAACCCATATCCGTAAAAACGGTAAGAAAAAAGGAAAACAGAAGCACATTTGTGTCAAATCTGGTTGTCAATTTATCGCTGATGATGAGTCCCACGCCTTGTTACAGCGAGACTGTGAAACCCGAATGCCTAAAAATGTATGTCAATGGTATAGGTTTTCGGGCAATTAACGAATCAAGGGAGTTCATCACACCACCCTAATAACTTGGGTAAGACTTGTGGGAAAACTATTACCAGATGCTGATGACCCCGAAGTCATTCCAGAAGTCGGTGAGCTCGATGAATTACAGACTTATGTGAAAAAACACACACAAAATCTGGCTGTGGACAGCCGTTGACCACTTTTGGTCAGGAGTTTTAGGATGGGTATTAGGCGATCGTAGTTTCGAGACATTTGATAGCATTTCCGGTTGCATCGGAAACGATATAAGTCCTAAATACATTACCTAAAATTTCAGGATGTTCCCATTCCTGCATTATTCATACCTTGATTCAGCAACGCCCCTTTTTCCTTCTTCCTTCAACCTCCCCATTACCAAGGATTGCCAATCATTGTAAAGGCGGCCCAATAATAAGGATGCGAAAGCACTCGATCGCCCCGCGCCGCAATTTCCGGAGGCAAAGTTAGACTAATAGAAAGCCCTTCGACTCGCAGCATCCCGTCTTGAATCCGCACGCGCCCCTGCAGCATCTCCAATTGCGCGCGCCGCAAAGCCTCGGCTTTAATCATCAAATTGCCCTCACCTCTCGGCATCCGCAACTGCCGGTAAAACTCCGTCATCAGCCCCAAAGTCCCCTCATCGCTGACTTCCCACAAACTCGCCAAAGCGGATCTAGCACCGCTAGCTACCGCCAAACCCGCAAACCCCAACTCCGCCTCTTCGTCGCCCAAAGCGGTACTGCACGCGCTTAAAACTAACAGATTCACCGGCGGTTCATTCCATCGCAACTGCCGCATTTGATCGATGCGCAATTTAGTATCCCACAACTGAATGTAAGAATTTTTCGGTTCCCCAGCCTGGAATTCGCTGTGAGTTGCTAAGTGAATGATGCCAAAAGGCCGATTTGCCCGCTGAGCTTGCAAATTGCCTAGAGTAAAATCTTGATTCAAAAATGATTTTCCCCGATCGGGCGGCGCGATCGATTCTAACTCCACCGGTACCGCTGGTAATGGCGCTTTATCTTCAAATACCGACGCCCCCATTGCCAAAATTTCATCATCCGCAATATTGTCGTAGCGAATATCAGTCAAAGTCAGACTCGGCATCACGCTAAGACTGTATTGCTCAACTAAAAATTGTTTGCCATCATGAAGAGCAGCAAAGGGCACACTCCGCAAACCTGCTGCCGGAATTACAATTAAATTGTCAATATTTAAAGCTGCCAATTCTGCGGCCATTGGCGCAATTAACCAGCGATAAAGTTTTTGAGCAGAATCCAAATAACTAATGCTGCTTCTTTTTCTGGGATTAGTTATTTGGGTTTGCAGGGCGTCAGCCAATTGCAACACCTGCCACCGCGTTGTCGCCGGAACTAAAACGCGCATCGGTTGAGCGTTAGCTGTGACTAACACTAATTCTAAATACTCCCCGTTAGGAACATCGGAAATTTCTTTTCCCTGCGGCGCAAACCTCTGGGCTAACTTATCTTCTAAGGGGCGAGGTGGCTCGGAGGTGAGGTTTTTTCTCACAGGTAATAGATTAGATAAATCCCGACTTGCCACCAGTACAGAAGGATTTTCTTTGGCTGCTGCATCCGCTCTGCTTACCCAATTCATATAAATAATAGCCGATTTTACCCCGGTAATTTGTTCGTTTTTGCGAAGAGTTTCGTAAATTACCGCTATATTAGTAATCGGCTTCCTTGCGGGCAACTCCAGATATTTTTCGTACTCGCGACTAAAGATTTGCTCAAATGCTAAAACTCCCGAACCTGCCGGATCTAATCTGCCAGAAGGAGCGAAAATATCCTGGCTAATTGGGAAAGTTTTGTCTCGATTTTGCGAGCGCAATTCTACTTGCAAAGACGCAGGAAGTGACAGCGCAGAATCAGGATTTACGGACACTAGAGGCGGTTCGGCAATTGGTTCGGCAATTGGTTCGGCAATTGGTTCGGCAATTGGTTCGGCAATTGGTTCGGCAATTGGTTCGGCAATTGGTGCAGGAGCAGAGGGCGCGCCCGGTGTAATTAGGGAAATCTGATTTGGTAAACTTCCTTGGGTGTAAGTTTGCCCAAAAGCAAGACTGGGCAAAATGGCATTTCCCGCGCCAGCATTAATGCTTCCCGTGGTTCCATTGTCGATCGCGCCGCCAACTACAAACGGTCGATCGATACCGCCTCCGTGGCGAATTTCGATCGCCCCCGGCGCCGCACCTCCGGCAGTAGAAATACTGGAAATATTGCCCGATATATCGTTGAAAACACTGTTCGAGCGAAACAAACCGAGGGTTGTCACATCAACGCTGCCGCCAGTGCCGCCAGTGCCACCTTGAGCGTTGACAAAACCCAACTGAATGTTACCAGTCGCGCTCAGGGAAACGCCCCCGCCGTTGCCGTTTGAAGTGCTGCTGGAATTGATATCGAGAGCCGAAATGCCCGCTTTCGAGGTGACAGCAATATTTCCGCCGATCGCCCCCGAAGCGTTCAAAGCTCCCGCAGTTAAAGAGCCGGCATTGGTTTGGAGAGCGATCGCGCCTCCAGTTCCCGACACTGACGACGAGTCGATCGCGCCTGCTGCAACAGTATTTCCTTCAACCCGAATGCTCCCGCCGTTCGAGGTAATATTGCCAGTCCGAACCTTGCGACTTGCTTGCAGGTTCACGCTGCCGCCATCCGTCCTTAAATTACCCTCTAAGACGACATTTCCTGCCTTGATATCGGCTCCCAAAGCGGCAGTGCTGTCCCCCCCGAAGGTAGCGGAATCTCGGGCGTTAACGCTCAAACTGCGCGCTGCAATTGTGGAAGCAGCCGTCACGCTAGCAGCGTCAGCCGAGAGCCGGCCCAACCTCTGAGTTTGACCGACTCTGCCGCCAAAAGTAATGTTCTCGCCAGCGCGCAGCGTCAAATTATTTGCTCGGCCCGGGGTGCTGTCGAGGGTATTGGCAAAAGCGATATTGCCGGTAGTGGCGGCTAGGGCGGCGCTGCGATTGAGTGTGACGGCACTGTTGAAAGTCATGTCGCCAGATGTCGCAATATTGCCCGAAACCTCGCTACTGCCGGCGTTGACAGTCAAACTCGCCAGCGGTGCAGCTTGACCGACTGTACCGCCGAACAGCACTCGCTGAGCGTCGAGTCTCAGGGCGCGAGATCCGTCTAGGCTACCGGAGAACAGAATGTTGCCCGTAGCTTCCGTACTCAAAGCCACGTCAGCATTGAGGGAGGCATTTCCTGTAAAAGTGAGATCTGCGCCGGATGTCGCAATGTTGGCGCCGAGATCGGTTTGGGGCGCGTCGAGAGTCAAGCTAGCGCTGCCGCTTGCGATCAGGGGATTGTCGATCGCGATCGAGCTGCCTTGAAGTGTCAGCGGGCTGTTGAAGGTAATGGGTGCGACGATCGCGATCGAGCTGCTGTTTTCGCGCCCGATCGCGATCGAGCCGAAACCCCCCGCCAAAGCGCCCAGATCCGTTGCCGTCAAGTCCAAAATGCCCAAAATATCGCCGGTGCCACCGATCCGAATTGCTCGGCTATCGTTGGGTTGCAAGCGAATTGTTCCCCCCGCACTGCTGACAGAATTGCTGCCGCCTCTGAAGTCAATGCCGTTAGCAGTGATAGCGATATTGCCGCTGTTGCCATTAACTCCGCCAAGAGAGATGCTGCTGGCGAAAATGTTGATGTTGCCACCTTGAGTCTCGATTGAGTCCTTGGAGTCATTGACAACAAACACTCCGCCCGATCTAAATGTTACTGTGTCTCCCGTTCTCGCTTGCAGGGAAAGTTTGTTATCGGGCAAGTTTTGGACGGTGATGTAGCCGGGGGTATCTATAACCACGTTGCTGCCGGCCGTCATCTGTTCCAACTGCACTTCTGAGATGTATGTTTCATTGGGTTCTGGTGTCGGTTGGAGTTCCCCGCCAGTCGATCGCGCGTTGCTGTCGCCGTTACCGCTGACGATCGTAATATTTGCCGGATCGAGAAACAAATTGCCGATCGCACCGTTAGTCGCGCCGGTATCGACCTCTCCTTGGAAAGTTAAAGCATTTTTGCCCGAAACTTCTACTCTGCCGCCGTTACCTGCGGCGATGCCCCCGCGAGCACTAATATTGCCGAAGAAGCGAGTTATATTGTCTGACCAAATTACCGCAGTGCCGCCATTGCCGCGGTCGATCGCGTTTGCTGCGATCGTAGAATCAGGACTAACATAAGTTACCTGTGCGTTCGGCACTGGTTCCATCCCCCGGAAACCGCCTCCGACGCGCACAGTACCTCCGCCATTTGTCCCGGAAGCATTGATATTTGCGCCGAAGAGTCCAACTTTTTCCCCTAAAATATTGACTGTGCCGCCAGCATTCCCAGAAGAACCAAATACATTTACAGAACCCGAGACGATCGCACTTCCCCCATTTATCGGCACTGTTTGGCCGCCAGTCAGTACCAATTGACCTTGTTCGTTAGTCGTTAAACCTGTGGCTGATGCTACGCCGGGGCCCGTCAGCAACTGAGGCCAAGCAAGTGGGGCGATCGCAGATGTTTCTGACTGCAAAGACGGAGTAATTTCTAAACTCAATAAGTTGCCGACTTGACCGATCCGGACTGCATTTTTTCCCGGAACAGCAGCCACAGTAATTTGACCGCTGGGAGCGGATAATTGTCCTGTATTAATAACGGTGCCACCGAGCAAAGTTAAACTTTGCCCGCTGCCAACTGCCAAGTTTCCCGCATTGACAATTGCACCGACTTGTGAGTTATTAAAATTAAATTGATTGGGATTTCCCAGTAAAGCTTTATAATCATTACTTCCGGTGGCATTAAACCAGCGGTCGCCGAAACCAATACCAGTAGCAGTTGTCGCGAAAAAAGACCCCGGCACGTTTAATCTAGCATTTTGACCGAAGACAATTCCCGCCGGATTCATTAAAAATAAATTCGAGTTGCCGCCGCTGACAGAAATCAGACCGTTAATGACGGAAACATCGCCGCCGGAAATCCGCCCTAAAATATTTTGAATATTTGGATTAGTTAGAAAATTAGCGATTTGACCTTCGCTGAGATTAAATTGGCTGAAGCTGTGAAACAGATTTGCCCCGTTTCCCGACAGTTGTCCGCCGCTAATGTCTGTACGGTTTTGCTCGGACTTAACAACAGTATTAGTGCCGTCATTTGCAGGAACGACAGGTTGCGATCGCACTGCTAGCGGTAGCAGCAAAAAACCTAATGTCAAAATTAGAGCAGAAGGAAAATAGGTCATTGGAGGAAGCCATTAGTCATTAGTCATTAGTTCTTAGTCATTAGTCATTAGCCGGAAGGAAGAGGGAATTCAGAAAAGCCAATTATCCATTACCAATTCTAATATCTTATCGTTTTGATTTTTTTTGAGCTGTAATGTTCCGCCCAAGTGCCCATAAACTTAAAAAGGTCGATCGAACACTGCCACCGCCGGGGATCGATCGACCTTGCAGGCACACGGCATCAGTCGATCGCACTCGAAAACCACCCGTTGCCAGAATTTCGGAAATACAATGCAGATTTTATATTTATCTGCCGCCCGTGTCTTGACAAAATCCGCCCCGAGTCCTATGATTGCAGCACTGATTGAGTGGGACGGCAAAAACCCACAAAATAACTGGCTCCTCTAATGAAGTTAAAAACAAAATATTGATGCTTTTAGAGACCAACCATGCAAACTCCAACTTACTCATTTCTAACTGAACAAATAGTAGAGCAGATATTTTCGTCAGGCGAACTGACTCGGGATGACAGACAGCGAATTCAGTCAATGCTCTTAAATGAGTCGATCGGCGAAAATGAATTGAGATTAATTGAAAGAGTCATGGAAGGCGTAGTCAAGGGAATGCTTGACGTGCTGAATTAGTTGAGAAATGGCGAGCACCTATCTAAATGTAGGGTGCAGCGAACCTTACCCTAATTTTAAATAAAATCGCAAATCGCAAGTCGCAAATTCTGTCACCGTTCTAAAAATCATCATCCGGCGCCTCATCCGAGCTCTCATCGCGACGCACAAGTTCAGAAGGAGGTCTATCGTTACTCCAAGCCCACCACACGTCCCCGCACTGGCAGCGGTAAAATTCTTGCCACTTGCGACGGTTGAACTCGGTGTATACTGGCGATCGGCGATTAATCCAGACCTCAGCCGCATCCGTGCAGCTAGCGCCGCACTTGGGACAGCAAAACTCATTAGCGTGAACCGCCGTCGCAGTCCATTCAGGAGGATGTGGAGCAAAAGCTTCCATGTGTTAGAGTTTCTATCTAAACTGCTGGTAATTACGGCAAATCAAGGCTTGCTAAAGATCCGCAGAGTTCGGAATGACCTAAGCAATGACATAAGTACGCTGTTGAGTGCGTAATTTATCTGCCCGTTATTTTTTTTAGCATTTGCCGTCAGATGAATAGTATAACTGATGTGGTGCAAACCGTCGATCGGCATTCTCAACTATTTCAAGGACTAGGCTTATGTCTATCTACAATCTTATCTCGTTTCTGGGCATTTTTGGCTTGTGTGCGATCGCCTGGATTTTTTCAGAAAACCGACAGTCCAAGTATATACCTTGGCGCGTCATCATCTGGGGCATTGGGCTGCAATTAGTCTTAGGATTTTTAGTATTCCTGTTCCCCCCAACTCGCATCGCCCTAGAGTGGTTTACTGGCTTACTCGATGGAGTATTCACCGCTGCTGACGCTGGAGCGAGATTTGTATTTGGGAGCAATGTTGTACCGATACCTGGTAAAGATCCGGCAGTTAATTTAGGATATATTTTTGCCTTTCGAGCTTTACCGACAGTCATCTTTTTTTCTGGCCTCATGGCCTTGCTATACAACATCGGCGTGATTCAAATTATCACCGAAGTTTTTGCCAAAATCTTTTATATGACAATGCGGTTGAGCGGCGCGGAAGCCCTCAGCGGCGCGGCCAATATTTTCGTAGGCATTGAAGCGGCAATTGTCGTCAAGCCTTATTTGCCAAAAATGACTCGTTCGGAGCTTTGTGCAATCCTCTCTTGCTGTTTTGGGACGGCCGCTTCTTCAACTTTAGCAATTTACGTCAGTTTTCTCAAGCCAGTTTTTCCAAATATTTTAGGACACTTAGTTTCAGCCTCAATTATCGCCATTCCAGCTTGTTTTGTTCTCTCCAAAATCTTAGTACCGGAAACAGGCGTGCCGCTGACAATGGGCGGCATTCCCAAGGAAGAACGGAAGCCTAAAGGCCGCGAGTTTGTGGGCGAAGAAATTTCCGAAATGGACGGCGAAGCGCTCAAACAAGAGACAGTTGGAGGAGAACCCATCGAACGAGTCAGCCCTTTGGATGCAGCGATAATTGGTGCATTGGACGGTGTAAAAATGGCGGTAGCCATTGCCGCTGTTTTGATTTTAATCTTGGGCTTAGTTTCTTTAATCAATCAATTCTTTGGTTGGCTGGCAATTTTGCCCGGCCCAATTGGTGGCTTTTTCAAAGTTGTCACCTTAGCCAACATTATGGGATTTTTATTTTATCCCCTGACGCTCTTAACAGGAGTCTCCATTGACGACTCTTGGCAAGCATCAGTAATCATCGGTCGCCGGCTGTTAGAAACAGCGATTCCGCCCTATCAAAGTTTAGCAGAAGCATCGGCAAAAGGACTGGTGAGCGATCGTACAGTTTTAATTGTCAGTTACGCCCTTTCCGGCTTCGCCCACTTAGCCTCCGTCGGCATATTTGTCGGTGGCACAATCGCCCTAATTCCATCCCGCCGCAAAGACATTTCCGAACTCGGTTGGAAAGCATTATTTGTCGGCACTTTAGCTACAATGATGATCGCTTGCATCGCCGGCACCTTCGACACCGGAGACGCCAGCATTTTAGGCGCTAAAACAGCCCCTGCTGCACCGATAACAGCCCCTGAATCTCCAAAATCATCGGCATCCCCAACCGCGAATTCAAAGCCATCATTTGCCCCAGGAATTGCCAGTCCGAAGCCTTCGGCTAATACCGAAAAAGCGGCTCCGAGAGCTCAAGAATCTCCTTCTTCCGCATCCAAGAAAAACCCTTAATATCTTCTATGAACTTGTAGGGGCGCGTTTGATCGACAATATTTAACTCCCGTCAAAAATCTTGTAAACCCGTCCCCGCACCACCAATAATCTAGATTAACTTTGATTTGCATAAGCTCAGTTATGGACACGCTCAAACCAAAGAAACCGGGTTTTTCATCAAATCTGTGGTTGTCACAAAGTATTCTCGCAAAAACCCGGTTTCTGGCCACCCGTGCATCAGATTGCGATTTGCCCTTGGGTGAGTGAGGGCGGGTTTTAGAGATTGTAGGTTTTAGACAATTATGGTTGGTGAACCCGCCCCTACAGGCCCCTGATGGATGTTGTTGTTTTTTATGCCGATGCAAGCAATTCCCAATTCCCAATTCCCAATTCCCGAAAATTTATGAATCCCGAACCAGAAATTCGCCGCCTGTTAGATGTGATGCCCGCTTCCGGCCGCATGACGTGTAAAATTACTAATAAGCCACAACAATCAACAGTAATTGACTGCGAGTTTCCTTTACCTTGGAATCAATCTCGCCCGATTTATATTAATTTTGATTTGTGGCGGCTGCTATCTAAGGCCCAGCGGGACTTACTGATATTGCGGAATGTAAGTTTTCTGTGCAATGTTAAGTGGTTTAAACCGGATATTTATCAAGGTGCTGCTCTGGCGGGAATTGTCGGGACTGTTGTAGAATTGTTGCAGGGAGATGCGATCGGCACTGCGATCGCGGGCGGTTTGACGGGACTCGCCATGACTAGAATTTGGCGGGACAACCGCAGTTCTCAAGTAGAGTTAGATGCTGACGAAGCGGCGATTAGAGTCGCTCTCAGGCGCGGTTACAACGAAGCGGAAGCGGCCGGACATTTGCTTGGGGCGATCGAGGCTGTGGCGCAAATTGAAGGGCGCAGTTTGGATTTTAATGAGTTGATTCGGTGTCAAAACTTAAAGGCAATATCGGGTATTTCGGCGGTGGGCGTGCCCGATAGTGTCAGGCAAGATTGAAAAAAACGTTGATATAATCAAGACGGAAACCCATAAAATCCACAACTATGCTAATCCTGCCAAAATTGGAAAACCTGCGCGATACTCTACCTATAGAAGGAGCTGTCCGAATTGAATTAGTGGAAGGCATACCAATTTTTAGAGCCTCCACCGCTGTCAAAAATCGCATCCAAGAACTGTTGGACAAACAACAAACTTTGCCCCTAAATCCTGAGGAAGAACAAGAACTCAATCTTTACGAAGAAATCGACGATTACCTCAGTTTTGTCAATCGGACTGTCCGCAATCTTTTCTTGGGCCAGATTCAGCCTACTGTGTAGAAATGTCGGCTCGCCGTCAAATCCCTGAAAATATCCAAAATCAAATTCGTCAGAGAGCAAACTGTCTGTGCGAATATTGTCATGCCTCCGAACAATGGCAGTACGTAGAGTTTACTATCGAACACATCATTCCCTTAACTAAAAATGGGACTAACGATATTGACAATTTGGCACTAGCTTGCTTTCACTGCAACCGCAAGAAATCTGATAAAACTAGAGCGATAGATGCTCAGTCAGACGTAGAAGTACCGTTGTTTAACCCCAGACAAGATAGTTGGAGCGAACATTTTATTTGGTCTGCGGATGGATTATCAATAATTGGTTTGACTCCAATTGGACGAGCTACAGTTACAGGATTAGTCTTAAACCGAGAGAGAGTAATTAATATTCGGGCCGCTGACAAAGCTATAAAACGACATCCACCTGCAGGCGATTTAATTCAGTCAGAAAGTTGAGTATACTGAGAATTACTCAAAGTTTGAGCGGCTACCTCTGCCACAAAATTTGTACTGAAATGAAAGGTTGATTCCTGCCGAAAGCTTCGCTAACGCACTTATTTTAATTATTTTAATCGAAAGCGCGATCGCTTGTCAGTCTCTGAGGTTTCCACTCGTAAATTAAATCACCTCAAACTATTTGGATCGATTCCCAACTCCCGTAATTTTTGAGCTAATCTGTTCACCTGTTCTTCAGGAGTCAGATAACGTTTTCCCTCTGCGTCGTACCAATACAGCCACTCCCTCGTCACCCCAGAATAATTTCCCCTTTCACAACCAATTCCTAAACCTATTTCGGGCATCCAAACGGGATGTCCCGACTGTAATTCATACTTCCCATTAACTAACTTATGTACTTCCAATCGGGGTTTGCGACGGCGGCGAGATGAATAGATAATGTAATAAAGCACGCCTAAATCTTGATATTCCTCCAACTTTGTGCTGTATTCCTTGCGATACTTTTTGGAAACGACTTCCAGCACCAAAGTTGGGACAACATTTTCATCCCACAGCACGTAACTGGGACGCAATTCTTCATCGTAAAACCGTTCTACTCCTAAACTCAAGAAACCGTCAGGGACAATTGGAGGTTTTTCAGGGTGATAATAGATACCCATATCTATACCAAAAAACCAGTCCATGCGTTCTGCCCAAAGTATCAGCAATATCGCTTTTAGCAACCCCGGTATTAGTTCTTGAAGTTCGTTATCCACAGGCGTTTCGTCAGAGTCTGGCAGTTCATCGGCTGAGGGCAAGTACCTCGGCAAGTTGTAATTTAACATTGCAGTTTTTCCCAAAACTTACAAAAATTATAGCGTGGTTGTTTTTTGATACCGATCGCAATTCAAACCAGCAACTCACCAAAAATTGCTTGTTCTCGAATAGCCTCATAATTTTTCAAAATCTCCGACCGTCAATTTCTAGTGACTCCTCCTCATCTACTCGCCGACTGAGATAATCAGGCAACTCATCAAAACATACCCCCACCAAACGGCAAAAATCTCTCATTTGCCGAACAGTCATCGTAGGTTCGTCTCCCTTTTCCCATCGCCGCACCGACGAAGCCGACACCCCCATCCGCACAGCCAACTCTTCTTGGCTCAAATTAGCGTCCTCCCGCAGTCTCCGAAAAGGCAACTCGTTTTCTGGTTGCCGTTGACGTTGCCTTTTTTTTACCATATTATTATAACAGATTAATTTAAGCGCCTAATTTAAGCGCTTAATTAGCTTTTGATAGGCACAGCCATAGCCAGAACAGACTGCACTAAAAATAAAAGGTGCAATTCTGTCAGTTTTCTATGGGCAAACATACCCAATTTAGAATACAGCCATGAACACCCCAGAAACTCCGAATGCCTGGATTATTTACCGACTGCTGCCCAACTTTCAGCGCTTACCCGTGGCGCAATTTCGCAGTCGCAGCGAAGCTGAATCTTCCCTGAAAGTCATCCGGCAAATGCTACCCAATACCGAATTAATACTTGCTTTCGAGGTTGGGTCAGAAAATCCAACTACCGAACTCAATCAGCCCCCTGCTAAAGAACCAAACTTGCCAACTTCAGTTAACCGAGAACTCTTGAAACTTTTCATTATCAGTTCTCGTCCTGTTGTTTGCCGTGTCATTCATTCTTTTCACCGCGATAATTTTGCCTGCGTTTCTGACTGGAGTCCGCTTGTCCCAACTCAAAATCCCGGTGAAGTGATGAGCGTCTTAATTAAACATTTTGCCGCTGACTCTTAGCGTTTAATTGAACAGTCCCGATCGTATTGATAGCGGTAAGGTGCGCAGTGCGCAGTGTGCACCCTACATCTACATCAGCGGGGTGATGCGTATTGGTAATAGCTTTAGCAATGTCAGTTTATTGAGTCATAAATTTATCGATCGATCTTTCTAGTCGATCAGACTGTCGTTGCGGGCGATCGCCAACTCAAGAACAATGATAAACTTGATATTCATACCCATCCACCGCAGGCAAATCTCGAGAGTCAAGCTGACATTTTTGTGCTGCTAAATTAACAGGTGCACGAAAATTAACCAACCACAAATCAAGCGGGCGTTCTAATTGACTGAGTGTTTTATAAAGTGTCCCTGCCGCTATTTCTGGTGCATCCCTTCTCTGATTAGCCAAAAGAAACAGCGGAGAATCAAAGGCTTTAACTTCTTCTTTCTTCCTAACATCCGTTACATCCGCTACAAAATCCGTTGCCGAACTTCTTTCCCATTCCCACCCTATCCCCATCAACTCTCCTATTTCTACATGAGTCTTTTGAGTAGTAGCAATTAACAAGGGAACTTTCGAGACTTCGCGGATAATCGGAATTAAAAGGTCTGGTTTGTAATATTTGCGATAGCCGAGATTGGAATTTACTGTCACACCGCTAAAAAAACCCATTGCTAAAATTAGCAGAACTGCTTTTTTGCCAGCAATTTCCACAGCAGGTAAATTAAACCATTGACTTTTTGCTGTAGGTGTGTTAAAAACAACCGCCAAGGTTGCTCCTAAAAGCAATATTACTCCCGGAAAGTATACGAAATTGTATCGAGCGCCGCGAGTTAGGTCAATCCCGAGAATATATGCAAAGCTGAAAAATAGGAAAATTGCTCCTAGCACAAATCCGCCGAAAATTACAGTACCTAAACGAGTATCGGTTGTTTTTAAGGAAGTTTTAAGAGCGCCTCTCAGCAGAGGAAGCGCCCAGATAAAAAATATTGCCATTGCGATCGCCGATGCAACTACTACTGCCAAATTTTGCGATTCCACCGGCAGCAGAGACATGACAGTGATCCATCCAGCTAAAGCTTGAAAAATCGGCCCGATCCAATCTAAAAATGTGCGATCGCCGCTGACTATCCAATTAGTTAGTTCGCTGCCGTATTTATTTGACAAAAATACCGGCAACCAAACTAAACCGCCAGCTAAAGTACCTATCGCTACTGCGAAAAACCGCCAGATGATTTTAAATTGCCAAATATTGGGCTGGTGGCTGTTGGAAATTGGCAATTTTTCATTAAACTGCTGCCAGATTACAGCAATTAATGCTATTGCTTCGGCACACAAAGTCAGTGTAAAAAAGTAGTGAACGGCAATTCCCAGACAGTTAATGACTACCCAAAGCAACAACACCCAAACAGGCATAGGAGCGCGATTTTGCAGTTGTTTGACAGCTAATGTAAAGCAAAAAAGAGAGGCAATAACTAATAAGATTCCTAAAGTGTAATGTCGAGCTTCTTGAGCGAGATAAATGCCGTAGGGAGAAACTGCCATCATTGCGGCCGCACATTGACCAACTAAACGAGAATTAAAAGCAAACTTGCCCAAAAAGTAAATAGCGGGAACTGAAATCACGCCCAATAATGCAGGAAAAGCTCGCCCAATCCAAACTAAACTATCCTCGGTCGGCCCAAACAACCGCATCCACCAGTGGGCGAGCATAAAATACACTGGTGGATGGTTGCTTTCTAGCAGCAAATTGCGGAGCACGTCGGCGGTGTCAGCATCGGGGCGCAATTGTAGCGGTTGTAATAATGTAGAAAGATCGATCGCGCGATCGATCGGCACTCCGCGAAAACTGTTGCCCAAACTAAAAACTAGAGTGGAAAACTCATCCGTCCACAGCGGTTTCGAGTCCAAATTGGCAAAGCGCAAAAAAAAGGCGATCGCCGTCCACAGAAATAGCAACAACAGTTGTTTTTTATTAATCATTAATTCAGTCATCTAAAGACAGTTTGCATTTTGCAGTTTGCAGTGGTGAGTTGTCAGTTCCAATAACAACTAACACCTCACCAAACTCCAAACTATTTTTGAACGTCCGTCACCCGCCAACTCAGCTTCATATTGATCCAAAAATTCCACAGAGTCACAGTTGCGATCGCAATCAACTTAGCCCAATATTCGTTTACCTTAAAAACATTAAACAGCACATTCACCAGCAGCACATTCATCATCAAGCCGATCAAACAAATCGTATTAAATTTCAACAGCCGTTTCAAGCCCTGGCGCTTTCCAGGCTGCCGCTTAGAAATATCGCGAAAAGTCCACAAATCGTTCCACAAAAAATTATTGATAATTGCCACTTCAGCAGAAAAGATTGCACTGCGAGTCAGCCCCAAACCGAGGACAGTCCGCAGCAGGTAAAAAACTCCCATATCCACAAACACGCCGCTGAAACCAACCACGCCAAACCGCAGGAATCGGCCCACCGGCCACCGGGCAAAGCGCAATCTGAGCAAGTGCCGCAAATACTCAATATACTGTTTCCAAGTAACTTTGCTCTCGCCTTCTTGTCGCTCCTGAAACACGTAGCCAACTTCTCCAATCCAGCGGATCTCCCCCCTGCCGAGCACTTCAATCAATATTTTGTAACCTGCAGGATTCATGGTTTTGCCGGCTATGCAACTGCGACGCACCATAAAATACCCGCTCATCGGATCGGAAACTCGGCCCACGACTCCGGGCAGTATAATTAATCCCAAAGTTTGAGCACCCCGCGATAAAAATCTCCTGACAAGGCTCCAGTCGCTCACCCCGCCCTCGCCAACGTGGCGGCTCGCAGCGGCCAAATCGGCTCCCCGCTGAATTTCTGCTAAAAGCTGCAACAGCGTCTCCGGGGGATGCTGCAAGTCGGCATCGATGACGCCCAAAACCTCGCCCCGAGCCACCTGCCACCCGCGAATTACCGCTGTGGAAAGTCCCCGCTCCTCTTCCCGGCGCATCACCCGCAATTGCGGATATTCCGGTGTCAGGGACAGGGCCACTTCCCAGGTGCGATCGGGGCTGTCGTCATCGACTACAATTAATTCGTAGTCGCCGGGAATGATGCCATCGAGCAATTGAGTCAATTGTTCCACAATACTTTTGATATTCTTGCCCTCGTTGTAGGTGGGAATGACGAGGGAAAAATAAATTTCCGCTGTGCGTGCGTCTGTAAAAGTTGAACAGAAATTCCGTAGAGCAGGAATTTGCAAAGGCCCAGACGGCACTGGCAAGAACTGATTTGCTTGGTAGATGCCCATAATTTCAGTGTCCAGAAAGTCAAGGATGGTTTGGTATTACTTGAGATTTTAAAATATCGTTCCTCTATAATTGATTGTTAAAATATAAAAATGTCTTTATTCTAGTCAGTAATTATGTAGTTGAGTGAAAAAGAAAACTGTGGATGCAATTCTCGATCGAGCTTTACAAGGTTACAACATCTCTACCGCAGAGGCTTTGGTACTTTTGCAGCAAAGAGATCCAGAAGCGCGAGCTTCTATTCAAACAACCGCTGACTTGCTCCGCCGCCGACAATCAGGGGATACTGTCACCTACGTTATCAATCGGAATATTAATTTTACTAACATTTGCGAGCAGCATTGCAGTTTCTGTGCATTCCGCCGCGACGAGGGAGATGAGGGCGCTTTTTGGTTAGATTCAGCCCAAATTCAGGAAAAGGCAACTGATGCAGTGCAGCGGGATGCAACGGAAATTTGTATGCAGGGGGGCTTAAATCTTCAAGCTAAGCTCAACGGCGCATTTTTACCTTATTATCTGGAATTGGTGAAAATCATTAAGGATAAGTTTCCTCAGTTGCACTTGCACGCTTTTTCGCCGCAAGAAATAGAATTTATTGCCAGAAAAGATAATCTTAGTTTCAGCTATGTAATTTCGGCTTTGCGGGATGCGGGAGTCGGTTCGATGCCGGGAACCGCAGCGGAAGTTCTCGACGATGCTGTGCGACGGGTGATTTGCCCGGAAAAACTAAATTCGGCAACTTGGTTAGAAATTGTGGGAACTGCTCACAGTCTGGGTTTGCCGACAACGAGTACGATGCTTTGCGGGCATATTGAGACGGCCCAACAGCAGGTTTTGCATTTAGAAAAAGTGCGATCGCTCCAACAAACTGCGATCGACCAAAACTATCGGGCACGCATCACAGAATTTATTTTATTGCCATTTGTCGGACAGCAAGCACCGGCACCTTTGCGGAGTCGAGTCGGCCGCGACCAACCAATTTTAGCAGATACATTGTTACTAACCGCAGTATCGAGAATCTTCTTAGGCAATTTGATTTCCAATCACCAACCCAGTTGGGTAAAATTAGGTTTAGATGGAGCTACAGAAGCGCTGAAATGGGGCTGCAACGACATCGGCGGTACATTGATGGAAGAGCACATTACAACCATGGCCGGTGCGGTTGGCGGCAGTTGTCAATCTGTCGAAGATTTGCAAAATGCGATTAGTTCTTTGGGGCGGAGTTATCAGCAAAGAGATACAATTTATCGACCTTTAGGGGTTGACAATTTGGCAGTAATAAGTAGTAGGATAAATTGAGCGATGTCTTATAGCGACTTCACCTCAATTATCAAAGTTAAACAAGCCTTTGGATTAACAACTGTAGAAGGGCCGCGATTTCTACCGCAAATAACTGCGATCGCTCCGAGTGCAACCCTGACAGATTTTTTGGCGAATAGTTTACCCGTAGCTGTGGCGACAGGTAGCGAAAAAGCTCGATCGGAAATGATTATTACTCCGGTACTGCTGGAAGTCAGGAAGGTTTTGCAGCAGAATATTAGCTTGTTTTCGGGGGAAGACTTTACGGTTGATTATGAAACTGGACTAAACGGGATTTGTGATTATTTGATTAGTCGTTCTCCAGAAATGTTGGAGATTGAAGCACCCGCAGTGGCGGTTGTTGAGGCTAAAAAAGCTGATTTGAAGACAGGAATTGGACAGTGCGTTGCAGAAATGGTGGCAATGCAGAAGTTTAATGAAGCGAAGGGGAAACCAATTTCAGTTATTTATGGGAGTGTCAGTAACGGCACGCAGTGGCGATTTCTCAAACTAGAGGAAAAAATTGTATCGATCGATCTTAATGACTATGCCTTGCCTCCGGTGGACGAAATTTTGGGAATGCTGGTTTGGATGGTACGAGATGGCTAATGGAAACCTCTCAGTTGGTAAAGCTTGTCAGATGCGAAGCGCGAAGTGCGTAACGTATCCTAGGAGTTTAGCCGATCGCACTTTCAACTTCTTCTAGCGCTTGACAACTTCCCACCTGCCAAGCACGTTCTACCGCAGTGGGGATAAGTTGTGCGATCGCGATTTCTGGAAAATTCGGACTACTATCGGATTCTACATACTCTCCATCTTGCAGCAAATAAATGAGAAGTCTGCCGCTGTCGTAAACCCATATTTCTGGAACTCCAATAATTTTATAGGCATCGATCTTAGTTTTAGAATTAACATCCGTCTCAATTGCCAAATCGGGCGGCGGATCGTCCGGTAAAAGTCGGCGGCGATTAATCATCCGCTGATAATTTAGAATATAAAAGCAAGCATCAGGTTCAACTCCTGCTGCACCTTCCCGCTTGAAAGTAGTAGAACCAAAGGGTTCATATCTTCTGCCCGCTGACTTGAGTAAAATTTTTACAATATCGGAAATTAAATCTTTCGGAATTTCCCGATCTAGTAAGGGAACCATCATTTCTAAGGTACTGTTGCTGTAGGCAATTCTGGTTCTTCGTTTTTCCCCTAATTCCTGCAAAATCGACTCGAATTCCAGCCAAGTTATATTGGGAATAGTTACGACACTGCCGGGAACAAGCTCGATCTGGCTAACAGGTTTGAGCACGGGGGTGATAACAATCATAAGCTGAATTGCGAGCTCGTTGTTAAGTTTGTGCTAAGGGCAGGCAGGATGCCTACCCCACAATAGTTTTTGGATATATCTGTTGAGTTTAGCACGGGCAACGAGAAGAGATTCGCGATCGCACTTTTGACTCAATTCTAGAAACATCGATCGCACATTTAGACTTCATTGCAACCGGATTAATTTGACTAACAGACTCATGATTTCTCCCTGATCGGGTGTAATAATGATGCGATTGTCGGGAATGGCGATCGGATGAGTCCAACGAACAGCTTCCTCGTAGCGCAATGCGTGCAGTTGGTGGATAGTTCGCCGTACCCCCAGCGGCGAACCGATGATGACGTGACGGACTGCTTCGCGATCGCCCTCAAAGGTTTGGTTGGTTAAAACATTGGGCGATGTTTGGTTCGATGATGAATCTTGCAACATAGCTTTGACTAATAATTTTGGACAGGTTTGATGCTTTGTAACGGTAAAACCGCGTACAATGACAGATTGAAGAAAAGACAACAATTCCCCTACAGCACAAGTGGCTTAGCTGGTGCTGTCTCGTCTTTATGTCTTTCCTTAGCGTAAACCAATTTACGGTCAAACGTCAAGCAATTTACGTAAATTAATTTACTATATGGGTCAAGCTGCTTGTGGAAATGCCGGAAAAATCAGAGCGATCGCCCCTAATGCGGCTCAGACTTAAGCGATCGCTGACCCAAAAGCAGCTAGCAGACGCACTTGGCGTTACAGAAACAACAGTAAGGAACTGGGAATCGGGGCGATCTGTACCGAAGCTAACGCCAGTTCAGTTCAAGAAATTGTTAAAGATTTTGCAAATTACTGTCGATGAATTACCAGACCAATTTGGTTTTCCTAGCGATGCTGATGGATAGAAAATGGAATATTATAATTGAGGCGTTTTATTTAAACGAACTCATACAATGTTTTGAAAAAAAAAGGAATATGAGACTTAACATCGCTATTTTGCTGGGAATAAAATCTCCCAATTTCTAACGATAGTTGCTCTCTAAATACCCAATCTTCCCGGCTAAAGTCACCGGATGGCTTAATTTGATGCCAATAATCCTTAGCTTTTTTAATTGTCAGCAAAACTGCGATCGACTGATTCCTATGCGTTTCATCTACAGCATTTTGAAACCGCTCTTTCCACGAAGCCTGAAAGTTTTTAACTTCTGTACAATCTAATCCCGAACAGTAACTAATGCGATCGAACGCTCTCTGTAGGTTGTTCTGTAAATCCAAGTCGCTACAAATTGCATCAGCCATATCCAGATAAATACTTGCGAGTACCGCAGGATTTCCCTGATAAATCGGCTCGTTACAACAATTCTCAAATATGGGTTGAAGTTCAGGTGTCAGAAAATATGCTTCTTTATGAATCAAACCTGTAATCCAGATCCGGTGCTCTCGCAGTGCGTTTTGCTCTTTCACCTGCGATTTTTCGTAAAGATCGAGAAAAATTGCCTCTGTATCTGTAAACTTCTCATTTTCTATCTTTTGCAGTTGCAAGTCTAAATCTATCATTGCAAAAAGTCGATCGGGATCTAAATATGAATTCTTCGTATCCTTTGTCTCCTGTTCGTGTAATATTGGAAGAGTAAAGTAGGTGTCTAATACATCTTTGCGATCGCCGCAGTTGAAAAATTCCGGTAACTTCTGTCTCCACCATGTCGGAACGCAAGCCTTATAAAAATTGGCATCCGGCATTTGCTCCATTGCTTTATAAGCTTGAGGTGACTCTCTACCCTGGGTCTCCCGAATATCACCTTCGCACAACACAACAATTTTGTTTTTAATTCTTGGCGATTGCAGAATGGCCTTGCAATGTTTTTTTAACTGTTCTGGACTAAGACTCATTTGTAATATTAGATTCTTGTTTTATCAGTTTTGGCTCTATTTCTTTAACGTGAACTGGTGTCAGAGCTTCACACAATGCGTAGGAGTGAGTTGCCAGAATATATTGATTGCTGGGCCCCCACTTTTCGAGGTCTGATTTAATTTGATATTGCCAATCTGGATGAAAAGCAATTTCAATTTCATCCATCAAAACAATAGCATCTTCTATGTTCCGGGACTTGAGCCATATATAAATGCTGAGTCTTTTGAGTTCGCCGTGACTTAAATCTTCTGGATATAGTTCTATCGTTTCACCATTATTATCCAAGTGAAAGTTGACACCAGCAAAATCTTCATCTAAATTTATCCTTTTATTTCCCAACAGCAAATTTAAGTCGTCAATTAGAGTTTGATAGTTATTGCCGTAGTTACGTGTTTTTATCGCTTCTCTGAAATCGCGATCGCGAGCAGCTTTAAAAGATTCAATAAGTAGCTCTACAGCAAGGAAGTCATAGGTAAACAAGCCTTGTAATTCAGATCGTGCTGATTCGAGTATACCATAATAATTATTGTCTCCGCTACTGGATTTTTTAAATAATAGTTCCCTAGATTTTTGCGGGAGAAATAAAAAAACCTGTGTCGCAGGAGCTGCTAGAAAAATTTTCTGCGATATCTTCTTTAGAAATGATTTTACTTGCTCCTGGCTTTGATTGTTAAAACGACATTTTAACTCTGTACTTGCTATGGTTGTCATATCATCTTCATCTTTAAACTTTTCAAGAGAACATATATATATGATATTATTTTCCTCATTGATATTTTCATCGTCGCCTCTATAATCATACTCTGGGAAGTATTTTTCTTCTTCAAAACCATTTTGACAATAAAATTCAAGTTTGACAATTTTTTTTCCATCCCAAATATCAATGATTGCTATTTTTTTTTCTTCCCAGCCCAAAATTTTAAATCCCTGAAGCAGATTCTGTATAAACGGTTTTTTCTCGTCATCAACAGAACAGTGCAGCAATACAAAAATTAACTGCAACAGCGTACTTTTACCGCCGCCATTTTGACTGCCAAGCGGAAAAATACTAGGAACAAAATCCTTTTCAAAAGTGATGTCTATATTTTTCAAACCGCGAAAATCAGGAACTTGAACTCGTAGCAAGTGCATAATAAACTCCTGGTGTTGGCTGGTATTTTTTATTGAAAGGCTCAGCCACAATCATTTTAGATTATAACTCACATCTTTTACTATTTTCATGAACAGGCTTTCCGGCCTGTTCCACAACATATTAAAATAATGCTTTTTCGCTGATTCCGGCAGTCCGCCAGGGGTTGAAACCCCTGTCTCAAAGCGAAAGTTCTCTGAAGAGGACTGAAGAACTCATTAGTCCTCTTCAGAGGACTTTAGCTATTAGCCAGGGAATTCATTCCCTGGCGGGCTGCCGGCCTTTCGGTTTAAGCGGGAGATGATACTAAACCTTAAACTTCTCCACAATCCGTCTCATCGCTTCTTCCACATTCTCCCGACTGTTAAACGCGGAAATGCGGAAATAACCCTCACCCGCCGCACCAAAACCAGAACCTGGTGTTCCCACCACATTGCAAGTTTCCAGCAACTTCTGAAAGAAATCCCAACTCGACAAACCGTGAGGCGTTTTCACCCACACATAAGGTGCATTTTCGCCACCAAAAACCTCGATTCCCGCCGCTGTCAATTTCTCGCGAATAATCGCAGCATTTTCCATGTAAAAATTGACTAAAGCCTGAATCTGTGCCTTGCCTGCCTCAGAATAAACCGCCTCAGCACCGCGCTGCACGATGTAAGAAACTCCGTTAAATTTAGTAGATTGGCGGCGGTTCCACAATTTCCAAATTTCGACATCGGAACCATCTGCTGCTTTTCCAGTCAAAGTCTTCGGTACAACTGTTAGCGCACAGCGAGTACCTGTAAAACCAGCATTTTTGGAAAAAGAACGAAATTCGATCGCACAATCCCGCGCCCCTTCAATTTCGTAGATAGAATGCGGTAAACTCGGATCGGTAATATACGCTTCGTAAGCCGCATCGAAGAAAATAATCGAACCGTTAGCCTTAGCATAATTTACCCAAGCTTGCAAGTGTTCCTTGGTTGCAGTTGCCCCCGTCGGGTTATTCGGAAAACACAAGTAAATTAAATCGACTTTTTTGTCTGTGGGAATTTGGGCAGTAAAATTGTTTTCTGCTGTAATTGGCAGGTAAACTAAGCCGCCGTATTCGCCATTTTCGTTCGCATCTCCCGTGTGTCCAGCCATCACGTTCGTGTCTACGTACACCGGATAAACTGGATCTGTAACTGCGATCGTGTTATTGTTGCCAAAGATATCGAGAATATTGCCACAATCGCACTTAGAACCATCAGAAATAAAGATTTCCGAAGCATCAACATCGCATCCCCGCGACTTGAAATCGTGCTCGGCAATTTTCTCCCGCAGCCACTCATAACCTTGTTCCGGGCCGTATCCTTTAAAGGTATCCCGCGAACCCATGTCTTCCACCGCCTTCACCATCGCCTCCCGACAAGCTTCCGGTAGTGGTTCAGTCACGTCGCCAATCCCCAGCCGAATGATGGGCGCTTCGGGATTCGCCTCTGCAAAGGCTTTCACCCTGCGCCCAATCTCGGGAAACAGGTAGCCGGCTTTGAGTTTGAGGTAGTTGTCGTTGATAGTTGCCATAGTTCGATCGCTACAAATGTCGTAGAATAGCTTACTGCTAATTGGCAGTTGACTGTTGACTGTTGACTGCTAACTGTTGACTGTTGACCGAAAAGCCCTAGGATTCATCCGTGAGAGTAATCCTAAAATTTAAAACCTAAAATCGGCAGGGTACTTGACCAAAAAATCAAATCTGCTTGTATAATCAGAATAGCGTGCAGTGCAGAAGCAATTATGGATGAGATCGAGTATGCCAAACTCTATCAAGAACTGGCGGCAATTCTGGATGAGTTTAATTTGGGTTGGGTAGTTCAACAAGTAGCGGATACTGTAGAGATAGGCAAAGTAATTGAAGAGCGATCGCTCAAACGAAAAACACCCCTGCTGAAGATAGAAGATTATACCGCAAAAGAACAACTTTTGCTGTTAATTGATGCTGTCGAACAAGCGACGGTTAACACTTCCGAAATGGAAGACGAAATTGCTTATTTCTTGAAAGTAGAATCAGAAACCTCTCCCCTCGGCACAAAAATTACCTTTGCCAATTCAGGTGCCGAAACTGCCAAAACAATCGAGTTTACCTCCAGCGTCACAGCCCCCCGTCACAAACAGGCGATCGCCCTCAAGCCATTGCTCGAAAAACTGCCTTTAGGGCCGAGCAACTACGCCATCAATTCCGAAATTAAAAGCAAATTAAAAAGCTCGATCGATCCCGATTTTAACACAGCGGCAGAACAATCCAGAATTTTTGATACTTACCTCTTCACCATTCTGCTAAAAGCTGTTGCTAATGAAGGCGGTACTATTTATTACAACAATGTTTTAGACGACGAAACACCGAAATATTTAACATTTAGAAAAACAGCGGGAAAAATCCACGGCACTGCACATCCATACACTCATGCTGTTGTGGAATTTCCAGACAAACCAGCCCTGGAAGTTCACCTAGGAGTAAAAGTGCAAGGTAGAGCCGGAGTTTTGCACAACTGTAACGTTTTAATTTTGTACCAAAAAGAAGCGAATATCTGCCGCTTGCTCAACCGCGAACCCCGGCACTCGCAGGTAATTTTAGCAGTAAAATCGGAACACAGCACCTCGGAACTAAAACTAGAAATGGCTGGTGCTTTTATCGGCTTAGCGTCAGACATTCGCTACGAAGGCGGCAGCTATTTCATTTCTAACAGTTACTCCCAACCCATAGCAAAACTGCTAACTACTGCTCGCAAAAAATGGGAACTCAACATTTTTCCTAGAGCCACAAACGATGTCCACCGGCTGATGTACTCGTTTCAAACTATCTTTAAAGACTTTAAGGCCAGAAACTAACATCAGGGAATTGGGAATCGGGCATCGGGAATTGGGAATTGGGCATCGGGAATTGGGAATTGGGCATCGGAATTAGTTAGTGTAGGACTTATGCGTAAATACCAAAGAAACCAGGTTTTTTACCAGTATTAAAGGCTCAAATCCAGTATTTAGTAAAAAAACGGTTTCTGCGTCTAGGACTATAGTGGTTAATGGTTACTGGTTAGTAGTTTTTCTAATAACAAATAAAAAACAACAAATTACCAATGCCCCATGCCCCATGCCCCATGCCCCATGCCCCATGCCCAATCCCCAATATAATTTATGATGTTGCGAGCACCAGAACCTTACGAATAATGTTTAAGAAAGATAAATCTTCCCTGCTGTTTACGATCGGAGCCGCCACACTTCTGATCGGTTTAGGCTTTGTCACCTACTACCTCGTCCTCTCCCGTGGCCCCGCCAAAAATTTGCCGGCGGGGGCAACCGTTGTCCCGCAAGATACGATGATGGCCCTATCCATCACCACCGATGAATCGCAGTGGAATAGACTGCGAGAGTTTGGCACGCCGGAGTCAAAAGCTTCGTTTGAGAGGTTTTTAAGCGAAATGCGCGATCGCCTCCTCACAAGCAACGGCTACGCCTACCAGCAAGACATTCAACCCTGGGTGGGTAACACAGCAATGGTAGCCTTTCTCCGCAACAAAATAGCTATACCAGCCCCCCCGCCCGCACCCAATGCGCCCCCGTCTCCGCCAATTCAACAGTCAGTGGCAATTATCCTGCCAATTGCCAACCCGATCAAAGCCAAAGAATTATTAGCAAAACCCAGACCCCTCAGCCAAGGAAAAATAGTTGAGCGTAATTATAAAGGCGTGCAAGTCACAGAAACTCAAGGCATACCCGATCGCAATTTCTCAGTCGCCGTACTCGGCACAAGCTATCTAGCAGTCACCACAGATTCTAGCGCTACAGACAGAATAATCGACACCTACAAAGGCGAACCTTCCCTAGCCAAAACCCCTGGCTATGCAGACGCCATAGACAAAATAAAAAGTTCGGGCGCTTTCGGTCAAATCTACGTCAATATGCCCGTTGCCGCCGCCTATGCCGCCGCCAACTCAGCCCGCGAAATTTCGGCGGAAAGCCTCGAAAAACTGCAACAAAATCAGGGATTTGCCACCACAGCGACGCTGGATGCAGAAGGAATTGCATTCAAATCAGTTTCTTGGCTAAAACCAGATTCTACCAGAAGGATAGCAGTAGAAAACAATGCTCTAAAAATGGTTAATCGCCTGCCAAGCAATACAATAATGATGGTATCCGGCGGCAACTTGCAGCGTTTGTGGCAAGACTATGTATTGGGAGCCGAGGCCAACCCAATTTCCCCGATTAATCCCCAAGTTTTGCGCACAGGTTTAAAATCCACTACGGGCATGGATTTAGATAAAGACTTGATGAACTGGATGGGGGGAGAATTTTCTCTATCATTAATACCAGCCCCCGCGCAGAATCCCAAAGACAAATTTGCTGCCGGATTTGTATTTATGGTGGAAACAAATAACCGCGGCGCTGCCGACAAATCCCTGAAACAGCTTGATGAAACGATGAAAATGAAAGGGTTTAGAGTTGAGGAAATTCAAGTCGGCGGCAAACCTGCGACAAAATGGACATCGCCGTTTGGAGGGATTACGGTAACTCGCGGCTGGATGAACGATGTAGCGTTTATGACAGTAGGAGCTCCAGTGGTTGATGCGATCGTTCCGGCACCGAAAAGTCCGCTTTTAAGCAGCGAACTGTTCCAGAAAACTGTACGATCGCAACTTAAACCCCACAACGGCAACTTCTTCATCGACACCGAGAGTGCGTTTAACCCGAAAAACCTAGCTTTGCCGGAGTTTCCTCCCAACCAAAAAATGTGGATAGACGCCACGCGGTCGATCGGCGTTACAGCCGCCGTCATTGGCGATCGTACCACCCGTTACGACGCTTTTGTCGGTCTCAAAAAATCCACCCAATCCACTCCTTCTGCAAATCCTTCACGGAGTCTTGCTTCACCGCGCCCTGCTTCACCGAGTCCTGCTTCACCGAGTCCCTCGCCCACCGTCCAAACTTCTCCCAACTAACTCTTAAATAGTTCAACAAATCCGCCTGGACAGCCCATTAAACAGCAACATGGCAACAAATTAAAACCGAAAGACAGCCGCCAGAAGCAAGAAGTAAGAAGCAAGAACAAGACTTACGCATACGCACTAAAGAAACCGGGTTTTTTATCGTTTCTGTGGGCTGCAACGAATTATTTTCGTTAAAAAACCCGGTTTCTATGCAGCCCTGCGTCCATTAATACCAAAGCAACCGAGTTTTTTAAGCCTTGGACTGCAACTAAGTGTTTTCGTAAAAAAACTCGGTTTCTGGGTCCAGGAATGAAGAAGCAATCGACCGTTTCTGACGCACCCTACTCTATGTGCCCGTTGCGTCCATAACTTCTTATTTTTTTCATAACTTTTATTGTCGGCAATTGTAGAGCCGGCTTTTTTTGTTTTTTATAAAAGGAAAGGAAAGATTTTTTCCCGGCATTTTTCCCGGTCAGTCCAGAGCGCAAAAACCAGTTTTTTTTAACCGCCATACTTCGTTCACACTCTCACTAATATAAAAAAAAACTGGTTTCTCGGCGTCGCAGTGCGTCAAGGAAACCCTATTTTTTTATATGTCATCCGGAAGATACAGATTCTAGGCATTGCGAGTTATATTTAGATTGTGGAGAAGATACGCTCGGGGAATTGCAAATGCAGAGGCAAATTTTACAGGGAAATTTTCCTCAGTGAGTCGGGAAAGTGAGTCTTGAACGCACTTGCAGTCCGAAACCCGGTAGCTTCATAAATATAAAGTCTTTAACCGCAATTTATCAGAGAAACTGGGTTTCTTTACCTAATTTCTGTGATTTATATATTTTACCCATTAAGAACTTATGAAAACCGCCAAAAATATTCAAATACAGGCTAAATTTCTGTCTAAAAAAAGAATAAGCAAACTGGCAGTTTCTCTGCCAATTATCTTAATAAACCTTTACTTTTTGCAAGCAAAAGCCGAAGGTCAAACCATTGTTCCAGCGGCAGAGGGAACGAACACAACAGTCACTAGCGAACCCCAAAGCGGAACTCCTGGGCAGCAAACTCGCTTCGATATTCAAGGCGGGCAATTATCGAGCGATAAAGCAAATCTTTTCCACAGTTTTACAGAATTCGGCTTGTCGGAAAATCAGATTGCCAACTTTATATCAAACCCCAACATTCGCAACATTTTAGCGGGCATAGGCGGCGGTAAACCCTCGATTATTAACGGCTTAATTCAAGTAACCGGCGGCAATTCTAACTTGTTTCTGATGAATCCATCCGGCATCATATTTGGCAACAGTGCCAGCTTAAACGTGCCGGCTTCTTTCACAGCAACCACCGCCACCGCTATTGGATTTGGTTCTAACTCGTTTAACGCCAACGGTACTAACACCTACACATCTCTGACAGGCGCGCCCAATTCCTTTGCTTTTGGGGCGGATCGAGCAGGGGCAATTATCAGCACGGCAGACTTAGCAGTCAAGTCAGGGCAGAACTTAACCTTGCTCGGCGGCACCGTTGTCAGCACCGGCAGCCTTTCGGCCCCAGGCGGTCAAATTACCGTAGCATCAGTCTCCGGGACAAATTTAGTGCGCGTCAGCCAGCGAGGCAATTTGCTGAGTTTGGAAATCGAGCCGCCCTCGGGGACGAGCAGCACTCTAACATCCAGCGCGACAGCTTCGACATTGCCGATCGCATCCTTGCCCGAACTGCTCACAGGCATCGGTGAAACAAACGCTACAGGCCTCAGCGTCAATGCCAGCGGTGAAGTGGTACTCACGGCGTCTAACCGAGCAGTAGCTGCGGGGGACGTTGCAGTAAAAGATGCAAACGCTCAGGCGATCGCAATTCAAGCAGCCAACACCATTGCAGTCAGCGGAAACCTGACGAGTTCCCAAGGCGGCGCGATCGCCCTAGAAGCTAGTGGCGACATTCGCACTGTCGATATCGACTCCCACTCCGACACCACCGCAGGAGGCAACATCACCGTCACCAGCCGTACAGGAAAAGTAGAAACAGGCAATATCAACGCAGGGTCGATCGACAAAAACAGCAACGCCGGAGACGTTAGTATTGCAGCACCCTCAAGCAGCATTCAAACAGGGTTCATAGACGCCAACTCCGAAGAAAAACAAGGCGGCGCAGTCACCCTCAACGCCCGCAACGACATCGAAGTAACCCATATCAACACCGAAGGCCGAACAGCCGGAGGAGATATTGACATTACAGCCGGCGGTAATTTCCGAGCTACAGGCACTTTCACAAACGATAACAACTGCTTGTCGCAAGCTTGCAGCATTAGCGCATCCACTACTGGTAGCGCTAATGGTGGAGATATCACCATTCGCCACGGTGGCGAAGCCTCGAACACTCCTTTCGGCGTCGGCCCCGACTATAACACCCGCAACGGTACTGCTGGCAGCATTGCCACTGGGGGTCCAAAGAAGGAAAATGTTATTACACAGGGAGGTTATTTCAGCCCCAGCCCTCAGATAGTACAGCCGACGCAAATTAACATTACGGCTTCTTCAGTATCGCCAGCACCAGCACCAGCACCAGCACCAGCACCAGCGCCAGCACCAGCGCCAGCACCAGCCCCTGCGCCGACACCAGCGCCAGCACCAGCACCAGCGCCAGCACCAGCGCCAGCACCAGCCCCTGCGCCGACACCAGCGCCTGCACCCGCACCAGCACCAGCGCCGACACCAGCGCCTGCACCCGCACCAGCCCCTGCGCCGACACCAGCCCCAGCACCAGCGCCGACACCCGCACCGACACCAGCACCAGCGCCGACACCCGCACCGACACCAGCACCAGCGCCGACACCCGCACCAGCGCCAGCCCCAGCGCCGACACCCGCACCAGCGCCAGCCCCAGCGCCGACACCCGCACCAACGCCAGCCCCAGCGCCGACACCCGTGCCAGCACCAGCCCCAGCCCCAGCCCCAGCCCCAGCGCCGACACCGCCGACACCGCCGACACCGCCGACACCAGCACCAGCACCAGCACCAGCCCCAGCACCAGCACCAGCGCCAGCCCCAGCGCCGACACCGCCGACACCGCCGACACCGCCGACACCGCCGACACCAGCGCCAGCACCAGCACCAGCACCAGCCCCAGCACCGACACCAGCACCAGCGCCGACACCAGCACCAGCGCCAGCGCCAGCACCAGCGCCGACACCAGCGCCAGCACCAGCGCCAGCACCAGCGCCGACACCAGCACCCGCACCAGCACCAGCGCCAGCACCAGCGCCAGCACCAGCGCCAGCACCAGCGCCGACACCAGCGCCGGTATCAAATGTGCCGGTATCAAATGTGCCGCTCGCACCGACAATTACTCAAAATCCAGCACCGGTATCAAACGTGCCGATCGCACCGACAATTACTCAAAATCCAGCGCCGGTATCAAATGTGCCGCTCGCACCGACAATTACTCAAAATCCAGCGCCGGTATCAAATGTGCCGCTCGCACCGACAATTACTCAAAATCCAGCACCGGTATCAAACGTGCCGATCGCACCGACAATTACTCAAAATCCAGCGCCGGTATCAAACGTGCCGATCGCACCGACAATTACTCAAAATCCAGCACCGGTATCAAACGTGCCGATCGCACCGACAATTACTCCAAATCCAGCGGTTGCGCCTGCTGCTGCGCCCATAAATCTCGCACCGATACCTACACCGGAGCTCGCAGCCAACCAGCCACCCAGCACAAATCATTTATTTTCGCCCAGCTTGCAACAGCAAAACCAGATATCTAATTCCTTGCAACAGCGCATTTCACCTCCCGCGTCCCGCAATATTGACGCTTCCAATTCGCCAACTAACGTCGGCGCCGTTATTTTTCCCGTCGAGGAGAGATTTACCAGGGAGTTTGTCGATTACCTAAATTTGCCATCAACAACTGCGATCGCCACCCTAGAAGATGCCCAAAATACCCTTCGCAGTGTCCAACAAGCCACAGGCATCAAACCAGCTCTCATTTATATCAGCTTTGTACCCAAGGGTTCTACAGTCGATCGGCCTTACAGCAGTTCGCCCATCTTGCGCTTAGAACAGCAAATTCAAGCCTCTGACGAACTGGAAATGATGGCGATCACCCCGGAAGGTTTGCCCGTTCGCCAGCGCATCCCTGGAACCTCTCGCGCCCAGGTAATGGAAGCTGTTCGGAAATTTCGCGATGAACTCACTAATCCGGTAAAGCGCAATACTAAAAGTTATTTGCCCTTGGCTCAGCAGCTCTACCAGTGGATGGTAGCGCCGCTGGAAGCAGAACTGCAAGCCAAAGGCATTGAGAATTTATCTTTTATCTCAGATATGGGGTTGCGATCGATACCGATGGGCGCCCTGCACGACGGCAAAGGCTTTCTGGTAGAGCGTTACAGTGTTGGCTCAATGCCGAGTCTGAGTTTGACAGATAGCAGCCCCGCCAATTTCAAAAATACCCAAGTTCTGGCAATGGGGGCGTCGCAATTTGCAGATATGAGTCCTTTGCCTGCGGTGGAAATAGAAGTATCGACAATCACGCCGCAGCAGTGGCCGGGTAAGTCTTTCTTGAACGAAGCTTTCACCCTGGCGAATTTGAAATCGCAGCGCCAGCAGCAGCCTTTTGGGATGATTCACTTGGCTACTCACGCCGAATTTCGATCGGGAGACCCCAGCCAATCCTTTATTCAGTTGTGGGATACTAAATTGCGTTTGGATCAGTTGCGGCAAATGGGATGGCACAGCCCGCAAGTGGAAATGTTAGTTTTGAGTGCTTGCAGGACTGCTGTGGGCGATCGGGAGGCCGAGTTGGGCTTTGGCGGTTTAGCCGTGCAAGCCGGGGTTAAATCGGCTCTGGCGACTCTTTGGTATGTCAGCGACGAGGGCAGTTTGGGATTGATGACAGAGTTTTACGGGCAGTTAAAAACTGCTCCGATTAAAACAGAAGCACTGCGGCAAGCCCAATTAGCGATGTTGCGCCAAGACGTGCGAATTGAAGGGGGGATGCTGCACACTTCTGTTGGCAATCTGCCACTACCTCCGGAATTGGCAAAGATGGCGAATCAGAATTTCTCTCATCCTTATTATTGGTCTGCTTTTAGAATGATTGGCAATCCTTGGTGAAAAGAGAGGACTTACGCAGAACCTCTATCTGTAGGGTGCTTATGGTTAGCCCTGTCTGGCGTGCGCTCAAACTCCAGCCCAGTCCGCGATGGTTCCTCACGGGCAATTGTCAGCGGAGTTTTAACGGCAACGGTCGCTGGCGTGATGATTAAGGGCACAACCAGCCAGCTCTATCAAGGCGACCGTTGCCGTGATTCGACCCGGCTGGCGTAATCGGCCGCTTAAAAGCATGGCTGGCGTGTCGGACAATAGATAGTTGAGTACCATCACAGGCGAGCGCATCTGGACACTGGTTCGCCACCATCAAGTTACTGGAGACACCAGAAATGTTGAATGCTGTTTTTGAGCGGTTTGTGCACTCGAGTCCAATCAGTGTCATGGCAAGAGGGTTGATGGAAGGAGTGCTCGCACCCTCTGCCATCGATCGGATTTTTGAAGCCAACGCTCAAGCTCAGTACACCAGAGAATTATTATTTTTCAGTTTAGTCAATTTAATCAGTTTGGTCGTCTGTGGAATTTACCCATC
>NZ_JAUBSF010000066.1:0-40148 GCF_036704615.1 Microcoleus sp. K4-B3 | reverse complement strand
TTTACTAGGCATTGACTTTTCATAAATATGGTTATATTGTATAATACAATATGCGTTTTAAATGCACAACAGCTTAAGCATCGCCAGCCCTATTTGCTGCGATCGCTTCTAATCTCAAGTGACACAAAGCAGGCTAACGACCAAGATAAGCGGCGGCAGATAACTGTGGCAACCCCACCAAGATCTCTCAACCGTCCGCTTCATCGACTTGTTAGACCGCGATCGCTCTCAACCACACCGATCGCACTTAGGATGCAACTTGTTCCACTTGGTGATTCTATAGATATCACACTATATAGGATAACCAAATGTCTCCATCATCAACCTTAACAGCTCTTAACCAGTCATACGAGTAAGCCCGGTTCTTACCATTTTTGGGAAGAGTATCATAACTCGTCCTTGGCACACCATTCCAAGCACCTGCTGGATCGTGAACCACCAGACCATTTCGATCGTAACCCACTACACAAACAATATGACCGGGTCTTGTCATTTCCCCATGAATCACTACAGGGGAACCAGAGTTAACAGCACTACGAATTTCCGCAAATGTTCCTGTGTAAGTCCATTTTGCCTGATATCCATAGCTTTCGTAAATTCCAGCAAGCCCTGGAGGAGATTGCCCAGCAACCTTCCCAAATCTGCTATAAAGTCCGTCTGGAGTTACAGTTGTATTATGAGCTGAGAGCAAAATCGCGGCACTAGTAACTCCACAGGTAGCGTCGGGCTCATTTACGTTATCCCGTTGAGAGTAGTACGTTGCTGTTAGAAACTTTGAACTTGCATTCCCTCTAACTTCCGCCATCGACATTTCGATAGCAGAGGCTGTTACGTATCCAACAACACCATCTACCTTGAGAGATTTGAATTGCTGGAAAGCTTCTACTGCCTTTTTGATCTCCTCATCAAATGTGTCGCTTACTAGTGCCGACTTGGATAAAAAACCCAGACCAATTAACGCACACCGCAATTCAAAAACGTCAGCATTTTTATCCCCAAAAGCAAGATAGTCATCTTCGCGTACCCAGGGGAGAGGAAGTGCCCTATAAGGGAAAAAATCTGCTGAGAGCGATCTTCCTCCACCTGAAGAACCGCCGTTATCGGTTCCTGCTGCTGGATTTAGCCCTTGAGACCTGAAAAGCTTTTCTTCATCATTTCGCCGATTTACAAGGCCCTGTAGCTTTTCACCCTGTGCAAATACATATTTGTCAAAGCTTGCAGCACATTCCTCATATTTCCCAGCGTTACAACGATCTATTTGTTGTGGCCAAGAACCAGGGTCCAGGTTGTAGTAAAAGCTAATGAGAGCGTCATACATGGCTTGTGTGACAGGGGCTATGAGTCTGCCACTGACCAGTCTCTCACGTTCGTCCATCACAACTTTGAAGCATTCTTCTGCTTGTTGCCTCGTGAGAATGTCTCCCATCCTAACGGGTCTTACTCCATATTTATCGGCTGCCGAAGTTCCTGATGGATAGTAAGTAGTCCCTATACCTATAGTGATTGGCAATCCTGTAGGACCTGGATCTGGATAAGCTGTACAGTCCCCGTTAGGAAGCTTCTCGTGATAGCCTTCCCACTTTTCACAAAGCTGATCCGCCGCTTGACTTCGTTCCATCACAAAGTTCCTCCTTTAAAGTCATTCTTCAATATCGATCTCGTTACTTTTCCTAGTCGGGTTATACCGCACATCTGCAGTTGAACTCTGAATAGTCTGAACAGCTTTTGCTCTGCCTTAACTCAAAGAATAACCAACCCCGATCGCCCTGCCGGTGAGAAAAAGTAACCATCTTTTGTAAACTTACGTAAATTCCCTTAAAGGCTACTAGCAGTCAATAGATTTTAGATGTTAAATTTTAGATAATGGAATTGACTTCACAGCCTGTACCTGGGGCTTGTAACCCTATTGATTTCGCTCAATTGTGTAAATTTGTTTTCTTTCCTGAACAGCAACTCGCATTCATGAAACATCAGTAAATTTATTGAATAGGTCAAATTAGCAAGCTATGAAAGGACAAGAGGCGATCGCCCTAGTCGATCATCTGTTACAATCGGCAAACAAAAAGCAAAAACTCAATGACATTCAATCCCGCGTCTTTCTGGAAACTTGGGAGGGACAGTCTTATCAAGAGATAGCCGATCGCTTAGTTTACGAACCTGACTATATCAAAAAAGTCGGTTCGCATTTGTGGCGAAAACTCTCTCAAATTCTTGGCGAAAAAATCTCAAAGCAAAATCTGCAAGCAGTCTTGCGCCGCTACCAGCATCGCAGTGCGGGCATCTTGGACGCTTGCGAAGCAGATAGCAGCACTCAAGATTGGGGAGAAGCGATCGATGTTTCCCAATTTTACAACCGACAACAGGAACTGGAAACATTAGAAACTTGGATTAGCGGCAATTCTACTCGTCTGGTTGGTATTTTTGGACTTGGCGGTATCGGCAAAACTTCTCTGTCTGTAAAACTCGCTCAGCAAATTCAATCTCAGTTTGAATTCGCGATTTGGCGGAGTTTGCAGCAAGCACCGCAATTAGATGTTATCCTCAGCAATATTTTACCGATTTTAACTGGTTCAGAAGCGACAACAAATAACTCTATTCCTGCTCTCATGGAACAGTTGCGACAAAAACGCTGTTTGTTAATTTTCGACAATCTGGAGTCGATTTTGCAAGGGGGAAATCGCAGCGGACAATATCAACAAGGCTATGAAGATTACCGACAGTTATTGGCGCGCATTGCGGACGAACCTCACCAAAGTTGTCTGATTTTAACCGGACGAGAAAAACCGGGGGGGTTTGCTGTGCGATCGGGCGAAAATTCACCCGTGCGATCGCTCAAACTCTTCGGAGTTTCACCGCCAGTATGCCAGCAAATCCTCGCGGGCAAAGGATTAAAGGCAACGCTATTGCAGTGTCAAGATATTGTCAAATACTTTGGCGGCAATCCCCTCGCCCTCAAACTTGCTGCAACGAGTATTAAAACACTTTTTGGCGGTGATATTCACGCATTTTTAGTGCAAGAAAATACTGTTTTTAGCGATTTCTGGGATTTGCTCGATCGCCAGTTCGATCGCTTGTCACCCCTGCAACAAAAAATTATGTACTGGATCGCCATTAATCAAGAAGGAGCGACTCCTGCGAAGTTAAAAGCGGAAATTTTGCCCAAAGTTTCGGGACGGCAACTGATGGAAGCATTGGAGGGGCTGGCTGAACGATCGCTCATCGAAGATCGGCGATCGCTCAATGATACCGCATCAACAAGTTTAATGCTACAACCGGCGATCGTCGAGTATGTCAGAGAACGCTTGCTCCAAACTGCTGAGCAATAAAATATCACAAACAAACTTAACTCATGAAAACTCACGTTTTAATTGAATCCCAAACCCAAGACTAGATCGGCGACTCATAAATTCAACTGATTTTGTATCCTTTAATTGAACGTCTGTTAACCCATTTTGAAACTGCAATTCAACTCAAACAGCACCTCGGCAATATTTCAGCTTGGTTGCGCGATCGAACAGCAAGCCAGACAGATTATGCTGCGGTTAATCTGCTGAATTTATCCAGTCATCTCAAAACCGATATCAGAGGCTTTGATTGCTCTTAGGATTTACGCAGGGGTGGTCAGAAACCGGGTTTTTTACGAAAATACTGCGTTGTGGCCCGCAGATTCGGTATAAAAACCCGGTTTCTTTGTCGGAGTGCGTCCAGGACTGATTAAGTGCGATCGTACCAACTTTGCAGCGCCAAGCGGTGAACTTCGCGCCAGCTAATATTTTTAAGTCGGGCAATTTCCGCGCAATCTTCGTATTCCGGCTGCACGTTAACAATCGTTTGTCCAGACTTCGCAACTTTTATTTGCACTTCGCCGTATTCTGTTTGAACAGTCTGGATTTCCCGGTGCAAAATAGTTCTCTGTTGAGTCGATCGCCTAATTCCCAAAGTAGTAGTCTCGTGAAAGATAACTGCTTCGCAAGCATCCTGAAATTCGGGATGACAAATCGCAGTTAACAAAACCCCCAGCCGCGACTTTTTCATCACAATTGGCGCAGTGAACACATCCAGAGCTCCGGCGGCAAACAAAGCATCGAAAACATAGCCGATCGCCTGCGGACTCAAATCATCAATTTGCGTTTCCAATACCGCAATAGTTTCTATGGAATTGGTAATCGGTAATTGGGAATCCGTAATTGGGAATTGAGTATTGTTTAAAAACTTCCCTCTTCCTTCTTCCCTCTTTCTGACATCCGTTACATCCGTTACATAATCCGTTGCCGAACTTCCCTCTTCCTTCTCCCCAATCCAGAGGCGCAAAATATTAGGAATTGCCAGCATTCGAGAACCTGCACCCAAACCGATCGCCTGAATTTGCATCGGCGGCGGTGGGCCGAAACCAGCGGCGAGAGTACAGGCGATCGCAGTTCCCGTAGGAGTGCACAATTCGCGATCGATCCCGTTGCTGTAAACCGGTACTCGGTGCGTTTCCCACAACCGCATCACCGCCGGCGTCGGCACCGCTAACTTACCGTGGGCCGCCTTCACCGTACCCCCACCAGTCGGCATCGCCGAAAAGTAAAATTCGTCAATATCCCACCAATCCAAACCCAAACAAGTACCGACAATATCAATAATTGCATCTGTCGCCCCCACCTCGTGAAAGTGAACCTCGCTTGCGGGGATACCGTGTACGGCACCTTCTGCCTCTGCTAATTTGCCAAATACGGCCAAACTCCAGGCTTCCACGCGCGGAGGCAATTTTGCAGAGACAATAATCTGCTTGATTTCTGGCAAATGGCGGTGATGAGTGTGGCTAATTTCGGCATCTGCTTCGCCGTGACTGTGAGAATGTTCTTCCCCGTGATGGTGGTGGTGGCGGGCATCAAAAGTCGGGGATTCCGTTTCCGAGGGATCGAGTGTGGAATCAGCGGGATTTTCTGGTTTTAACCACAAATCGGCACTTAAATCGACATAAAATTTAGTTGCTTGTTGAGTATTCCGGTGGACTAATTCCGTCCGCAACTGGTACTCTGTCGAAATGCCGAGCAAATTGAGTTTTTCGATTAGGTAGTCTAAAGGAACGCCGGCGTGGACGAGAGCTCCGATGCACATATCGCCAGCAATGCCGGTCGGACAGTCAAAATAAGCTATTTTATTCATTGTTAACAATTAATTTTTAGCATTGATTGTTTCACTCGATATTTCGATCGCCCACTTAGCCTGCAATATCTTAACATGGCAACTTTTTACGAAGTGCATCCAGTTGCACCCCAGAGAGACCGGATCGAGAAAATTCAAAAAGCTCTGAAAAATGGGGCAGTGATGCTTTATCCGACAGATACAGTTTACGCGATCGGCTGCGATATCAACTCCAAGTCTGCAGTAGAACGAGTCAGGCAAATCAAGCAACTATCCAATGATAAGCCTTTAACGTTCTTGTGTTCCTCTCTGTCAAATATCACCGACTATGCTGCAGTCAGCGATGAAGCATACAGAATTATCAAGCGGTTAATACCGGGACCTTATACATTTCTGCTGCCAGCTACCAAGTTAGTGCCGCGGTTGGTAATGAACCCTAAACGGAAAACTACTGGAATTCGCGTTCCCGACCAGCGGCTTTGTTTTACACTGTTGGAAGCCTTGGGAAATCCAATTATTTCAACATCCGCTCACATTACCACGGATGATGAAGGTGCAGCACCAGTGCCTGCCGGAAAAGGAGAAAGCTTTGGCAAAGCTGAATTGTTTGACTGTTTTTCTAAGTTAGTGGATGTGATTGTCGATGACGGTTCCGATCCGGGATATCAAGTTTCTACCATTCTCGATTTGACAGAAAGCGAACCAATTGTTGTTCGCCGTGGTTTGGGATGGGAAGCTGTCGCCGTTTGGGAAAAAGACTAAAATTTAAAGGGGCGGCTTAAGCGCCAAAGTCGCACAAAACCCGCCCCAATTTTTTAACTAAAAACTGCTTTAAGCCTCTACCTTAACTCCTTTCCAAAAAGCAATATATCCTGCAATATTTTTAGCAGCATCTTTCGGAGTAGGATAGTACCAAGCAGCATCTTTATTAACTTGTCCGCCGACTTCGACACTGTAGTAACTAGCAACACCTTTCCAACCGCAAGTCGTGTGAGTGCTGCTGTCCTTGAAATACTCGCGTTTGATGGCATCTGCGGGGAAATAATAGTTGTTGTCTACAATTTCGCACTTGTCGCTCTCGGCCAAAACGGCACCATTCCAAATTGCTTTCGGCATCAGTTTCTCTGCTTAAATTGAGATTCTCAATTATTGTAACTGTATTTGTGTTCAAAAAGCATAGAATAGTGTTGAAGCCAACAACCAACTACTGCAAATGTCAGGGTCGAATCCGCCAATATCTTCTGTGCCGCTGTCCCTCGAACAAGCTCTAAAACATTTTTTTGGCTATGACTCTTTCCGCCCGGGGCAGCAGGAAATTGTCGAAGCTGCTTTACAAAAACGGGATATGATGATTGTCATGCCGACTGGCGGTGGCAAGTCTTTGTGTTTTCAATTACCGGCACTGTTGAAACCGGGATTGACAGTGGTTGTTTCGCCGTTAATTGCTCTGATGCAAGACCAGGTGGAAGCTTTGCAGGATAATGGAATTGGGGCGACTTTTCTCAACAGCACTTTGAGCAGTCAGGAAACCCGATCGCGCGAAACAGCGATTCTCGAAGGTAAGATTAAATTGCTCTACGTTGCACCAGAACGCTTGCTCGGCGAGAGATTTTTACCGTTTCTAGATATAGTAGCAAATAAGTTAGGAATTTCGGCATTTGCGATCGACGAAGCACACTGCGTTTCCGAATGGGGACACGATTTTCGTCCAGAATACAGGCAAATGCAGCGAGTGCGCGATCGATATCCCGACATTCCCATTATGGGACTAACTGCCACCGCTACCGAGCGCGTCCGCCAAGACATTATCCAGCAGCTAACTCTGCGAAATCCCTACATCCACGTCGCCAGCTTCAACCGCCCCAATTTATACTACGAAGTTCGCCCCAAAACCAAGCACAGTTTTGCCGAAGTTTTGCAAATCATCCAAAAAAAAGGCGGTTCTGGAATTATCTATTGCCTCAGCCGCAAAAAAGTTGACGAAGTTGCCTATAAATTGCAACAAAGCGGCATCCAAGCCTTACCCTACCACGCCGGCATGAACGATGTCGATCGCGCCACCAATCAAACCCGCTTCATTCGCGACGACGTGCAAGTAATGGTAGCCACAATAGCCTTCGGTATGGGCATCAACAAACCAGACGTGCGGTTTGTAATTCACTACGACTTGCCCAAGAATCTCGAAGGATACTATCAAGAATCCGGCCGCGCAGGCCGAGACAACGAACCCGCCCATTGCAGTTTATTTTTCGGCTACGGCGATGTCAAAACCATCGAATACATAATCGAGCAAAAACCAGATCCGCAAGAACAGCGAATTGCCCGCCAACAGTTACGGCGAGTAATTAACTATGCAGACTCCAGCGATTGCCGCCGCACAGTTCAGTTAAGTTATTTTGGCGATTCATTTCCCGGAAATTGTGGCAATTGCGATAACTGTTGCAACAAAAAACCAGTAGAAGATTGGACTATTGAGGCAATGAAATTTCTTTCTTGCGTCGCGAGATGCCAAGAAAAATTCGGCATGAATCATATTATTGACGTGCTGCGAGGCTCAAAAAGTCAAAAAGTATTGCAATACCAGCACCACCAACTTTCTACATACGGTATTGGCAAAGATAGAAGTGCTGATGAATGGAAAAAATTGAGCAGGACGCTGTTAAATCAAGGTTGTTTAGACGAAAAAACAGACGGTTTTCCCATTTTGAAACTGAATGAAAAAAGTTGGGAAATTATGAAACGTCAGCGCACAGTTGAAATCGCCATTGAACCGCAGCGGGAAGTACAGGGGAAAGTTCGTTCTTTGGCAGTAGAATCCGAAGGTCTATTTACCATACTGCGCACGCTACGCAAGCAAATTGCCGACGAACAATTTGTGCCACCTTACGTAGTTTTTGCCGATAAAAGCTTGCGAGATATGGCAGAAAAACGCCCGCAAAATCTCACAGAATTCGAGGAAGTTTACGGCGTTGGTAGCAACAAGCGAAATAAGTACGGTAAAGTTTTCTTGGAGGCAATTCGCAATTTTTGCCAAGAACAAGGATTGCCAAGTGGTGCTGCATCTTCTGAGGTCGCTAATCTTCCCAATCTTTCCAACGTTGCGTCTTATTCGCAGATGCAAACCTGGGAATTGTACCGACAAGGTTTGACAGTTCAAGGAATAGCCAATGCGCGGGGGATGAGTCCTAATACTATTTCGGGGCATCTGATAGAATTGATGGAAATGGGCAGGGAAGTTGATATAAATTTATTGGTTGAATCGGAACGCCAGCAGGCGATAGTGTACGCAATTGAAGTTATGGGGGATGAAAAACTGAGAGCAATTTATGATTTTTTGGAAGAACGTTATACGTTTGAGGAGATTAAGTTTGTGCGGGCTTGGTGGCGACAAAATTATGTAGGTTTTTAACCGCCGATGTAGGCTGATGAACGCTGATGAACGCTGATAATTGATAGGAGGGAGAAATGAAAATTAAAAAAGTAGCTTTTTGGGATAATTTACGAGAGTGGCGTTTTGAACCGATATATTTTTCCAATCTGGCTTTATTAGTTGGCGTGTCTGGTGTCGGCAAAACACAAGTTTTGCAAAGAATTGTGAATTTACAAGAGATAGCTAACGGTGATTCATTAAACGGTTTGGCATGGGACGTTACATTTTCGACACTAAACAATGTAGAGTACCGCTGGCAAGGCGAATTTGAAACAAAAAAACATCCAGGAATAATTACTAATGAGGAAGACGAAATTAATAAATTTAGAATTGTTCGAGAACATCTACTGAAAGAGGAAAAGGTAATTATAGAAAGGACACCTAATGAAATTTTATTTCAAGGCAAACAAACTCCCAAATTATCGCCGTTTCAAAGCGTAGTTGAAATTTTAAATCAAGAAGAAGATATTTCACCTGTTCGGCAAGCTTTTAACAAAATAACTTACAGTGATAATTCTAGTTCACTTAATGGCATTTATGGTATGCCGGAAATAGAAATGTCAAAAATACTGCAAGAAAATATTGAATTAAACAGTATTCAAGAAAGTAATATGTCAATCTATATTAAACTATTTTTGATTGCTCACAATAATCCCGATATTTTTGATAAAATAAAGCAGAAGTTTATCGCTACTTTCCCTCAAGTTGAGGATGTAAAAATAGAAGCTGTGAGATATAAAAATGATCCTTCTCATCCTCTTTTTCCTATCCAAATTAAAGAAAAAGGAGTTAAGGATTGGATTTTTCAATTTAACATTTCTTCGGGAATGCGGAAAACTCTCATTCATATTAGCGAGCTGTACTTGTCGCCCGAAGGCACTGTAATCCTGATTGATGAGTTTGAAAACAGCTTGGGAATTAACTGTATCGATGTTGTGACAGATTTGATTGTGGAAAATAGAAATATTCAATTCATTCTAACCAGCCACCATCCTTACATAATCAATAATATTGGGATGGAACACTGGAAAATAGTCACTCGCAAAGGTGGGATCGTAACTGTGATAGATTCTAAAGATTTGAACTTGGGAAAATCAAGGCATCAAGCTTTTATGCAACTGATTAATCTTGAAGAATATAGCGAAGGAATCAAAATTGAATGAATCTGTATTTTTTGGTTGAAGGAACACAATCGGAGAGAAAAGTTTATCCTGCTTGGCTGGCTTATCTTTTACCGGAATTGCAGCGAGTTGACAATTGCGATGATGTGAAGGAAAAAAATTATTACTTGATTAGCGGTGAAGGATATCCTTCGTTATACAATTATATCCCGCCTGCGATCGCGGAAATCAACTCAAACGGAAAATACAGCTATTTTGTAGTGTGTCTGGATGCCGAGGAAAATACTGTTGCCGAACTTACAACTGAAATTGAGGATTTTTTAAGTCAGCAAAAATTGAAATTAAACAATGCAGAACTTGTACTGATATTTCATAATCGCTGCTTGGAAAGTTGGCTGTTGGGTAATCGGAAGATTTATTCCAGAAATCCTCAAAACAAACCTTTGCTAGATTATACTAAATATTACGATGTTTCAGTTAAATGTCCCGAAAATATGGTCAAATATCAAGACTTTAATACTCACGCTCAGTTTCACGGAGCTTATTTGAGATCGTTATTTGAAGCTAAAAATATCACCTATTCTAAGAAACGACCGGGAGATGTACTCAAGCAATTTTATTTAGAACAGCTATTGGCAAGAATTCAACTTCACCCAGAACAACTTACTACTTTTCGACATTTTATCGATTTTTGTAATATAGTTAAATCCAAATTACCAAATTAAATGCCAACAATTATACGACTTACGGAGAACCTCTATATTTAGGGTTCCATGTACACCACACCTTCGCGCTATAAGTAGCGCGTCAAACCACTTAGGCTTCTCTGTACTCCGCGCGCCACCTACACTTTAGCATTGTACAATAAATAGTTGACTTCGTTAGCCAACCATTCGTTAAAAAGATTGTGCAATATTTCTTGATACCGTTCAGGGGTTAATTCCGCCGGGAGAAACTTTTCAACTAGGAACAAGTGATATCCTCGCTCAGTTTGAATTGGACGAATCACTTCTCCGGGTTGAGCGCTAAATACGGCGACGGCTATGTCTGGTTTTAAACCCCACCGATAAACCTTGCCTTCGCAACCGCATAAATGCCGGCGGTTTTCGTCAATGTCGTAAAAGTGAGCGGCATCAAAAAAGCTGATTTCTCCTTCTTGAATTTGATAAAATAGTTCCTGAGCAAGCTGCGGGTTGGCAACAACTATTTGATAAAGAATTATTTGGTCGTATTGCAATTTGTTTTGAACAAAAATCTTTTTTACTTCTTTGCTAAACAAGTGTTCGGCTAGTTTTTGGGTGAGGAGCCGATCGCGAATGCCGGCTTCTAAATCTTCAACAGAAATCATCTGATCCGCCAGCCAAGCAATCGTATCCGCCGCTTTCTCCAAACGCTTCTCGCGGCGGAGTTGGTCGCCCACAGCTTGAATTTCTTCGGGAGTCACAGTTAACCCCCGTTCCCGGGCTGCTTTCTCAATAACTTTTTTCTGCAAAACCTTTTGACTAAATGTCTTTATTTGCTGCTCTTGTCTGAGTAGTTCGATGATTTCACTTGCTTCAATCAATGGCCCGTAAAAGTCCTTCATCTTTCTCTCTCAACCTATATAAATTTATTAACTTTATCCCGCGACGCATTATGCGGGGTAGTTGATGTTAACGGTTAACGGTTAGCTACAAGATTTCATTTGGCAAACTCATAAAATCAGCATTGCTCAAAGTTGTTGCACCCGCTGCGTTAACTGTTCCCAAAACAACAGCTAAAATTCGATCGCCATTATTTGAACTAAACTTGACCAGAGTCGCGTCTGCCGTACCGTCACCGTCAGTATCAAACGCGATGAGTGTCAAGTCTGCTACCGAAAGTCCCCCTGTCAGCCCAATTCGATCGCCTTCATCGGGATTGAAATCAACGACTCGATCTGCTAAAAATGGATTAGCTGCTGCACTCGCTGTTTCGGGTTGAAATGCAAAGGTATCAGCGCCGCTACCTCCAATCAATGTATTGGTGCCAAAGTTGCCGCAAAGAAAATCGTCGCCGTTGCCGCCCATCAGCAAATCTTGACCTTTTCCTCCCCGCAAAGTGTCGTTTCCCTCGCTTCCATCGATCGCATCGTTACCTCTGTTACCTTTGACAATATCGTCGCCGCTTCCTGCAAAAATTCGATCGCTCCCCCTACCGCAAGTAATCACATCGCTGTCGCTGGTGCCGAGCCAATATCCGTCGCCGTTGCTGTCGTAGGTGATAGTTAATGCGCCCGGATAGTTTTCTGGGGCGATCATTTCTGGAGGCGGGGTTGTTTCAGCATTGCTGTTGTTGGTATTGCGATCGGGAAGTGCGATCGAATTATTGCTGTTACTGTTATCTGTGGGATTAGAAGTGATCGCGCTGCTGTCACCACCACCCGTACCGATTGCATCCTCATTATTTGAGGGTGTTGGCGGTGTTGGCGGTGTTGGCGGTATTGCTGGTGCGGGCGCTGGTGTTGGCGCTGGTGCGGGCGCTGGTGTTGCGATGTTAGTTGTGATGTTAGTTGTTGGTGGAGCGCGTGTAGCAGCGATTGCTTCTGCGCTGCCAGAAGTAGCTCCCGGAGTATTGGCTGTCTGAGTGCTTGTGCTACTGCCTGCGGGGGAAGTTACTGTCGCGCTGTTGTGGTTAGTAACGCCTTGATTATTGGCGATCGAGCTCGTTTCGCTTGAACTGCTACTATCTGAAGGTGCGGGCGCTGGCGCGGGCGCTGGTGTTGGCGCTGGTGCAGGCGCTGGTGCAGGCGCTGGTGTTGACGCTGGTGTGGCTGCTGTGGCGCTAGTAGTCGGCGGAGTATCTAAACCGCTGCTAGCTGAGGCGCTCGCACTACTAGAAGTGCCACCGGGAGCCGATGCTGTCTGAGCGCTGCTGCTGCTCCCTGTCGGAGAATTCGCTGTCGCGCTGCTGCTGCTCGCACCGCTGCGGCCTCCTAACGCTGCAGGTGTTGGTGTTGGCGCTGCTGCAGGTGTTGAAATTGGCGCTGGCGCTGGCGCAGCGGCAGGGGCCGAAGCTGTGGCGCTAGTAGTTGGGGGCGCAGCGGCAGGGGCCGAAGCTGTGGCGCTCCCACTGCTAGATGTAGCCCCCGCAGCGTAAGCAGTTTCACTACTGGTACTGCTTCCCATCGGGGAAGTGGCTGTGGCGCTGCTGGTACTACCGGCGCCACTGTCATCGACAAAGGCACTAGATTTGCTGGAACTGCTGCTGACCGCACCCGGGTTATTCGCCGCCTGCGAATTCAAGGTGTTTAAACTATTGCTGTTTCCAACAATATTACTTAAGGGATCAGATGAATCTAAGGAAGGCATCGCGATTTATCTCCTTTTAGCTATAAAAACGCAAAGCACTTGCGTGAACACCGACACTGCCAATTTCAAATAAAAATGTATGATTTTGAAAAGTATGAAGTAATTGCTCTTGACTTCAGACTAAAAACTGATTTTTTTTAATAAGTAGGTAGGCGGGATGAAACTGAACTATACAGAATCCCAATTTTCTCTGATTTAATTAAATGTTTCAAAATCATCAATACTGTCAATCTCCCTATCATTTACATTCAAAAAATTTTCCGATAAAGTCCAGTAAGGTGTTCAATCTATAAATCATATCCCACATCATGTAACATGAGTAAGTAGTGCCACCATCCTCGCTGGCTATCGTATATGGTTTAAACGATCAAAAGCTTAATTAAACATTGGTGAAATCCAGGAAAATTGAAGTATTAAAACTTGAAAATGAAGCCCTTTGATCTCCTGTTTTTGCATAAGCAATGGCTGTTGCATCCGCTATACTATAGTTAAGCATACCCAAGTTTTTAACAGTTGTGTTAGTTTGAGTATTCGTATAAGTAGTCTGACCGGTGGCAACTGCACCTGCACCAGCTACGGCATATCCAAGTCCAATATTTGTTGTGGTCACTGTACCTGCGTAAACACTGCCACCACCCACGACACTGCTGCTTTGAGCGAGGGTCTGTAAGTAATTTAAGTCCGAGATAATTAATGAACTACTCATGTTTCCCATACAATAATTTAAGTCAGAGATAATTAATGAACTACTCATGTCTCCCCTGCAAGAAGTTTTAATTACCCTAGATTTAGTCATTTTAAGAACGACTAAAACCACTAGAGGTTGAAGACGAACTAGAACTAGATTTTCTGTAACTGCTGGAACTCTGATTAGATGAAATATTTACAGCAACATTTTGACTAATTTGAGTCGCTCCATCAGTAGATTTTGAGACTACGCTTTTAGCTTCGGCAATAACTTTGCAATCTGGTGAAACTATGCGTTTGATAACAACTTTATTCTGAGTCATGATGTTAATAAAAAGACTTTACTAAAATCAACCTATTCTGACAGATTTTAGTTGTCAGAATAGGTTGAAGACTATACAGGCGATCTTTACTAGTAGTGCGAGAAGTAATTTCCGGCGCTACCAGAGGTAGAAGTAGCATTAGAGCTAGAACCTACACCTTGAACAGTGAGGGTTTTGGTGATAGCCTGAGTAGATGAGTTCGCGCCCACAGCCTCTGCATCTGCTTCAGCACCAGCAAAATTTCCTTTAACGTTCGTGATAGAGTTGAATACCTTATTGATGGTCAGATATTCATTGATGTTTGCGTAAACCGCGGTGTATGAGCTGTCTCCAAAAAAGTAGCCACCTTCAACATTTGCTTCAGCCGCTTCCACGTAGTTCAGGTCAGAGATAATCATTTGTTTTGTCCTTTTAAGAGTGAGTTTTTTTTGTTTTCTTGTTACCTAATTTAGCTTGCCTTTTGGTATCTGTGTTGCCATTTTGGCAGGAAGTTTTTTCGGTAACAACTTTGTTTGGTCTGTAATCAATTTATCAAGGTTAACAAGGATTGTGTTGCCATTTTGGCAGAAGCTTTTTCTGTCTCGGCTGAACAACCTTGTTTCCTTTGATATCCCTAATATAATCAGGACTTTTCCTGCCGTGTTGCCATTTTGGCAGATCGATCGCAAATCAGGATGTAAAGATAACTTGATAAATTTTTATTAAGAACCGGGTCGAAAAATGTTGTGTGGCTACTAAAAAACCCGATCGCCCGCGGTGAGTCAACCAAAAAATTGGTACACCCAACGCCCGCAATCGGGTTTTGTTTCGATCAACTAATTTACTAGCCCGCGAAATTCAACCAACGTGTCTTTAATCCCGCCAAAAAGCCCTGATTTGGAACATCAACCGTCGGCGTCGAGAGACATGGCTCTTCCTTGACTTCCAGTCCAAAACCTCTGGTATCTGGGTGCAACTCGCTAAAAGCCTCAGTTACATAACCCCCTCCAACTCCGGCTCGTTTTTCCCTCACCACCTCCAGATGATCTAAATCAGCAATTTTGCTCAATGCAGGCTTAGTTTCCGATTTACTCGACTTGCTGATTTGACTGTTTTCCTTAAGCAAGCGGTTGGAAGTGCGGTAAGGGATGTAGTCGAGAGGGTTGTAACCCGTGCAGCGCAAAAGTAAAAAACAAGCCCAAGAATACTTTCCTGCCAAAATTGCTGAAATTATCTCATCCAATTGTTCTGGTTTGATTCCAACTTGGGAATGATTGGCAGAATGGTGAAATTGGGAGTTCATTATTTTATCCTGTTTTGTGTATATAGAGTGACAAAAGACAACAACCACTTAACTAAATTCTACAAACTCATGCCGCCCTTTTGTAGCTGCTTGAGAGGGTCAAGCAAAATGTCGGCTATGCTGCGCTGGCGAATGACAATTTCCGCAGTAGCTGTTTGGCCAGCTTTGAGTTTCCAGGTTTGGTTTTTGGCTTTCACTGAGTCTCGATCGATACTCACTTCCACCCGGTAAAAAACACCCAATCGCTCGTCAGTTTTGGCATCCGGCGAAATAGATAAAACTTTTCCCGGAATCACGCCGTAATTTTGATAAGGAAAAGCATCGAATTTGACTTGCACCGGCATTCCGGTTTTGACAAATCCCGCTTCTCGGTTCGGCAAACTGACTTCCAGCACCAGAGGAGCCTGATTCGGAGTCATTTCTGCAATAGTTTGACCCGGTTGAACAACTTCGCCGGTGTTGTGAATGTTGAGCGCGGAAATAACTCCGCTGACGGGTGCGTAGAGAAATCTTTCTTTGAGCTTACTTTTGGCTTGATCGAGCAGGGTTTGGGTTTCGGCAATTTTGGATTTGACTTGATTTAATTCTATTTCCAACTGCTGAATTTTTTGCTCTTTTTCTAACTGCGTTTGGCGCGCTGCGGCTTGTTTGCTGGCGGCTTCGGCTTGCAGTCGATCGACTTCTGCGAGTTGTTGGGCTAATTCACCTTGGGTTCTAGAAATGGCGCTAGTTCGATCGCGCAAACTTTGCTCGACTTCAAACAGCCTTTCCTTAACCCCAGTTGCATCAGACAGTTGACTCCTGATGGCAGCACTTTGCCTGTCGCGAACGGTTTGCTCGACTTCAAAGGCGCGATCGTCTGCCTGAGTAGTCTCCCCCAACTGGCTTCTAATCACCGCATTTTCACTTTCTCGCAGAGCTTCCTCAGCTTGAAACAATACGTCTTTTGACAGTGCTCCTTCATCTACCAAAGGTTTGAGACGCGCGATCCGCTCTTTGTGAGCCGCTACTTTTGCTTGCAATTGCGCCAGCAATTCTTGAGTTTTGCGTTGCAATGGTTTCACCTGATCGCGCCGCCCTTGCTGGGAGTTAATATCTGTTTTCAGTTGCGAGAGCAAGTCTTGTACATTCTTTTCCAGAGGTTTGAGCTGTTGTTGCCGCGCTTGCTGAGACACTACATCTGCTTGCAATTGCTCGATTTGAGACTGCGTGGTGGCCGCTGAAGCGCGAGCACGGGCGATCGCAGCTTCAGCCCCCCGCTTGTCCGCAGCAGCAATAGCTTGGCTCGCTTCAGCTTCCAGTTTAGTTCTCTCGATCGAACTAATCTCTTGCACCAATTGAATTCGATAAGCGTCCAGAATTTTCTCAAGACGCTCCACCTCGCTCTGGGCATTCGACGGGTCTAATTCGGCCAATAATTGTCCAGCTTTGATTTTTTGACCTTCTTTGATAGCGAGGTTAATAATTTTTCCCGTCTCCGTCGGGTGAATTTTGTAAACAGCGCCTTTGGGAACTAATTTGCCCTGAGCATGACCAACCTCGTCAATTTTTCCCAAAGTTGCCCACGCTCCAAAAGCTACGGAAAAAACCATTCCTCCTAATATCAACCGCTGCGGAAAAGATACTGGCGGTTGGTCGAGTACCGAGTGCAAAGAACTAGACCAATTATTAGCATCAGGCTGCCGTAACTTGGCAATATTGATACCGTCATGAGTTTGAGAGGATCGCTTTTGAGATTCGACTACTTCTAAAGAGCGGTCTTTTTTTCTGGCTTCGTTTTCTTGCCTTGAAGCTACGCCCCCATAAACTTCGCCTATTTCGTTAGGAGCAGCGCCTAATTCTTGCTCATCTTGTGAAACCATGATCCTTACTCCCCAGTTGTAATTAAAAAAATTTGGTCATTAGAAATTGGTAATTGGGACTCGGTAATTGGGACTCGGTAATTAGTAAATTCGATTTGAGATTTGAGATTAATAAATCCAAAAATCCGTTAGAGCAATTAAATCTCGTACATGACTCGTTGCCGAACTGCCTGCTTCCTTAAATATCGAGTTGTTGCTGAGCGAGGTGATAGTAAAGTCCGCGTTCAGCCATCAATTCGTCGTGGTTGCCTTGTTCGGCTAAAATGCCTTTCTCTAGAACCAAAATTCGATCGGCATTACGCACCGTAGACAACCGATGAGCGATAATAAACGCAGTGCGATCGCGACTAATGCGGGCGAGATTTTGCTGAAACCTGCGCTCAGATTCGGTATCCAGCGAAGAAGTTGCTTCATCCAAAACCAAAATTCGGGGATCGCCCAACAAAGCGCGGGCGATCGCAATTCGCTGTCGCTGGCCCCCAGACAAACTCGTTCCCCTTTCCCCCACAGGAGTTTGATAACCCAGCGGCATATCTTGAATAAAAGCATGAGCTTCTGCTAGCTTCGCCACTTCTATCGCCTCTTCCAAGCTTGCAGAAGCAGCATCGTTTCCGTTTTTGTACAGCGTGATATTTTCCAAAATCGTTCCCGAAAACAAGAAACAATCTTGAGGAACAACACCCAACTGAACTCGCAGCGACTGCAAAGAAATGTGCCGAATATCGTGGCCGTCAATTGTCAGCCTCCCTTTTTCTGGATAATAGAAACCTTGCAGCAGCTTTACCAAAGTACTCTTACCGGAACCGCTGCGGCCGACAATTGCCACAGTTTCTCCAGCTTGCACCTCAAAGGAAAGATTTTGCAGCGTATTGCGTTCCTCATCCTGAGCATAGCGGAAAGAAACATTGTCAAACTTGACGTTTCCCTGAATCCGAGGCAGCACCAGCATTGGCTTGTAAGGGCTTTCTTCAGGTTGGGCAGAGAATACATCATCCAAACGCTCGATCGAAACGAGCACTTCTTGAAACTCATCCCACAGTCCCACCACTGAAAGCACAGGAGAAATCACGTTCCCAATCATCATATTAAAAGCCACAAATTGACCGATGGTCAACTCGTCTTGAATCACCAGCATTGCCCCGTACCACAGCAAAGCCGTGCTGCCCAAAGTATTAATCCCACCCCCGATCACCTGCAAAGAATTCGCCAACTTCTGCCCGCGAAATTTAGCATTAATCATGCAGGTTAATTGGTCTTCCCAGCGCCAGCGCATTTCTCGCTCAGCAGCAGTTGCCTTAATCGTCGCCACCCCAGTAATCATTTCGACCAAAGATGAATTTTGCTTAGCACCTTCGTTAAAAATCTCCCGCGACACTTTTCGCAGGAATGGAGTTGCCACTAAAGTCAAGATCACGATCGGCGGAATCAAAGCCAGCACCAACAAAGCCAGACGCCAGTTATAGTAAACCATCAGTCCGATGTAAACTACAGCCATCAAAGCATCCAACCAAGCCGTAATAGCTTGGCGAGTCAAAAATGCCTGAATTTTTTGATTTTCCTGAACCCGCGTCAAGATATCGCCCACCTGACGAGATTCAAAAAACTTGATGGGCAAACTGAGAGTGTGACTGATAAAGCCGCTAATTAAAGTCAGGTCAATCCGGTTCGACAAATAATCCAGCAAATACTGTCTCGTTACACCCAACAGCGTTCGCCAAACACTAAACAGCAGCAGTCCGAGCGCAAAAACGTGCAGAGTTACTACGCTTTTGCTGACAACCACTTGGTCGAGAATTACTTGGGTAAATAGGGGAGTAACTAGACCAAATATTTGGAGCAACAAGGAGAGGATCAGAATTTGGGCGATCGCAGCCCGGTAGGGCCAGACTATCCCAACAAAATTTTTAAGTTTGATGCCTTGATGTTCGGCAGTGTGATTGCGGTATAGTTCCGCTGTCGGGTCTAAAATTAGGGCGTACCCCGTCCAATTTTCGGTAAAACTTTTAATGCTCATCCACCGCTTGCCCGCAGCCGGATCGGCCACTAAAACCTCTTGATTTTTAAAGCGGTAAACTGCCACGTAGTGATTGCCTTGCCAGTGAGCAATCCAGGGATTTTGATTTCGCAGCGGAGTTAAAGAAGCTCGCACGGGACGGGTTTGAAATCCCATCCTTTCCGCTGCTTTTGCCAGACTCTTGAGCGACGCGCCACTGCGACCGATTTCTGCCAATTCGCGCAAGAAATTTAGGCTGAATTTCTTACCCCAATATTCGCTAATCATGGCTAAGCAGGTTGCTCCGCAATCTGCGGCACTCTGTTGTTGAATGAAGGGGTATCCGCTGCTTAACCATTTGCGCTGCTTGGGTTTGGGAAATCTAATAATTCCGCCTACAGGTTTTTGCTGCTCGACTTCGGTTAATTTTGACAGCTCGGTTTTTGAGTTTGAGCTGGCATCTTTTGGCAGCGTTACTAAGCTTAAAATCGGAGGTTTGCGGATGATTTTAGGGCGGGAATTGCTTTCGGAACTAATTGTGGCTTTGGCGATTTCCCACTGTTCGGCGCTAAGCTGGTAAATTAGCAGGTTTGTTGCGGCTTTCCAGTCGCTCCGCAGCTCTGAATGTCCCCAGCTACTACCGATAATTGGCGGTGCTTCACCTTGAATTTGACCGCTGCGGAGCCAAAAATGATTGGTAGATTTTTGGCAGTGTTCAGCGAGGGAAACTCCGGCAGAAATTCGGATTTCTTCTATGTAAGGAAGTAAGTGGGGCCACAGAAGCTGTTGTTGGTGGGGAGCGAGCGATCGCAAATCTGTTTGTGTCTTGAAAAATATTAACCGCTGGATCTGTTGAAACTCTTGCTGCAAGTGCTGTTGCAGTTGGGGGAATTCCTCTAAAATAAGCTGTAATTTGCTTGCTGCAATTCGAGCGATTTGGCAAGAACCGGCCGCAATTGCCCTGTAAGGCAGTCCGTTTTCAATAAATAGGTTTTCTGTGCCAAATATTGCTCCGAGTTCCAGTACCGCCGCCGAAATTTCCTGCTGTTGAGAGGCTTCTAATGCTAGCAGCCTGACTCTTCCCTCGCAAACTAAATAAAAATTGCTATCGTTTTCTTTTTCTTCAACTAAATTGTTGCTATTATCCGCGGTTTGATATTGGGTGATTTCATCTCCGAGCTGAAACTCGCAAATTTCACAGGCTGTATTAAATTTTGCAATTAATGCCGGTTCTGCACCGATTTCCTCCAAGAGTTTTTGAAGAGCTTGAAGAGTCGGTGATGAGGCTTGGGAATGAGCGAAGTAATTCGGTATCCCTAAACTGTTTTTCATAGCTTTCCCTGTTGAAATTTTCTGTCAACTTTCTTGACCGACAACTAACTAGGTTAGGCACAAATTTTTTTTAGTGTTACCTAGCTGGCTGAAAAATGCTGTTGGAGTTCTGGGGCAAAAACCTCTTATTTCAAACATTTTTTGACAAGTTTTAAAATGTCGGAATTAGGGGTTTTTATAGTAGAGCACGGTTATTGCGTAAGTGTGGTTTTTCTGGCTCCAATCATAGCGTACAAAATAGCTAGAATGACTACAGTTCAACGGTCATCTTTACAGAATCTTTATAATTAAGCGCTATTGTCGCGCATAATTGTGAAGATTTTGTAAAGTTAATCGGACACAGCTTCTACCTTATAACCGTAAATACACGCAGACACCTTAATTAAATATTAAAAACGTTCAATTCTCGATAATGTGTGCATTATAGAAGGATTAACGTAAAGAAATAATGCTAATTTGTAGCAGGAATTCGAGAAACTAATTGAGAATTGAGCCTGGGTATTTAGCGGGATTTAAACAAAGAAGTTGGAGTCCCGATTCAGGGAACCCATCGCTGGCGGACGCACCAACTTTGCAGCCGACGCAGAAACCGGGTTTTTTACTAAAACAGAAGAAAGTTCGGCAACGAAGCAGTCTACGGGATTTAACCGATGTAACGGAGGTCAGCAAGAAGTCCCATCGAAGAAGGAAGTTCGGCAACGAATTGTGCAACGGATGTAACGGATGTAACGGAGGTCAGGAAGAAGGAAGAAGGAAGAAGCCATTCCCTGCGGAAAAATCGTCAAATTCTCTTCCTTTCGGAAGAAGGCTATTATGCAGAAGGCTATTATGCAGAAAGGTAGAGATGCTAAATTCACACCAAATACTTCGATCGCGCACAACTCAGCAAAATAACTATGAACCGCCCCGCACCTGACCCCCACTCTCAAATGAGCGACATTGAACGCGCTAACCTCAGCCGCCTGATCGATTACAGTTCCATTCGATCGATACCCGAAATTTGGGATCTCGTCAAACAGCGATTTCCTCAAACCGTCGCCCTCCACGACCCCCACAGCAAGCCAGAAATCAAACTCACCTACACCGACCTCTACCAGCAAATCCAGCAATTCGCCGCCGGCCTCCAAGCCCTCGGCATTGAAGCCAATCCCGAAGAAGCAGTCCCTCCCCGCGTCGCCCTGTTCGCAGACAACAGTCCCCGCTGGCTGATAGCCGACCAAGGTATCATGATGGCCGGGGCCGCCAACGTTGTTCGAGGCGCCACCGCCGACCCCGAAGAACTCCTGTACATCATCCAAGACAGCGGCTGCACCGCCTTGGTAGTCGAAAACCTGGCATTACTCAGAAAACTGCAACACCGCCTCCCGGATTTGCCCATCCAACTCATCGTCCTCCTCTCCGACGAAGAACCGGAAACCAGCCCAACCCTCAACACAGTCAAATTTTCCCAAGTGATGACCACAGGGGCCAACCGTCCCCTCAAACCTTCCAACCACAAGCCTCAAACCCTCGCCACCCTCCTCTACACCAGCGGCACCACCGGCAAACCCAAAGGCGTCATGCTGACTCACGGCAATCTGCTGCACCAAGTCACCACCTTAGGCACAATTCTCCAGCCCGAACCCGGCGAATTCGCCCTCAGCATGTTGCCCAGTTGGCACGCCTACGAACGCAGCGTCGAATACTTCCTGCTTTCCCAAGGATGCACGCAAATTTACACCAATATTCGCTATTTCAAACAAGACTTTAAAGCCTACAAACCCCACTACATGGTCAGCGTTCCGCGCATCTGGGAATCGATTTACGAGGCAGTACAAAAGCAATTTCGGGAACAGCCACCTAACAAACAAAAATTGGTTAATTTCCTGTTATCTGCCAGCCAGCAATACATCGAGAACCGCCGCATTTTCCAAGGATTAACTCTCAGTTTGAAACCGGCTTCTGCTTCCGAAAAACTAATCGCCCGCACCAAAAGCATTCTGTTGTCGCCCGTACACGCCCTCGCCGAAAAATTGGTTTATCAAAAAGTCAGGGAAGCTACGGGAGGACGTTTTAAGTGGGCAATTAGTGGCGGCGGTTCTTTGGCCGCGCATTTAGACAATTTCTTTGAAATAGCGAATATCGGCTTGTTGGTGGGATATGGTTTAACCGAAACTTCGCCGGTTTTAACTGTGCGCCGCCCTTGGCACAATCTCAAAGGTTCGGCAGGACAGCCGATCGCCCATACGGAAATTAAAATAGTAGACCCAGAAACCAGACAGCAACTGCCCACAGGCCAGCGCGGCTTGGTATTGGGCCGGGGGCCGCAAATCATGGCAGGATATTATCTCAATCCCCAAGCTACCGCCAAAGCCATAGACTCCGAAGGCTGGTTCGACACCGGCGATTTGGGCTGGCTGACACCAGGAAACGACTTAATCTTGACCGGGCGGGCCAAAGATACGATCGTCCTCAGCAACGGCGAAAACATCGAACCCCAGCCCATAGAAGACGCCTGCGTCCGCAGCCCCTACATCGACCAAATTATGCTAGTAGGCCAAGACCAGAGATCCCTCGGCGCCTTAATTGTCCCCAATGCAGAAGCCGTGCAGAAATGGGGCGAAACTCTGAATCCCCCATTACACGAAATTGACTGGAATAGCAAGACAATTCAAGACTTATTCCGCAAAGAATTGAACCGAGAGGTGCAAAATCGCCCCGGATACCGCGCGGACGATCGGATTGGCCCGTTCCGGTTGATTTTGGAGCCGTTTTCCATCGAAAATGGAATGCTGACCCAAACCCTGAAAATTAAGCGCCCGGTTGTGACGGAACACTACCGCGATATGATTGACGGAATGTTTTGAAATATTCGCAGGACTTGGGGAATGGAGAAGAAAAAATTGTCCCAACACCCGAGTCCCGAGTCCGAGTCCTCAGCCATTAGGAAATATTTACCAACTAATGACTAATGACTAATGTCTAATGTCTAATTCCCAACTGACAATCAACAACTTTATGGAACCACAATTACTCTTGAAGCGATCGATTAACGTTAAAGTCGTCGTTACTCCCCGCTGGAAAGAAGAAGCTCAACAGCAACTCCAAGGCCAAATCAACCAAATAGATTCTCAGCTACAGCAGCTAGAAATGCAAGGGCAGCGGATGGTTTCAGAAATCCAAAAGCAAAACCTGCACCCCCCAGGCCCGCAAGTAATGCAGCAAATAGAAAACATTCAAGTGCAGGTGAATCAAAGAAAAAGCGAACTGCTAGAACAGAAAAACCAAAACCTGCAACAGCTTCAGCAAGTGCAGGTGCTAGACCTCGAACAAGAAGTGAGTCAAGGTCAAATTGACGGCACGTTCACTGTCGGGCTGGGAGAAAACTTGATTCAAAAAATGCAAGTAGAAGTTCTCCTCCGTGACGGCATAGTCGAAGAAATTAGAGGTGATATTTAGAAATTGGTAAGTGGTAATTGGCGATCGGTAATTGGCAATTGATTTTCAGTCAACAGTCACACATCAAGAATGCGAGAGACTGGCATAATAATAAGTATTGCCGGTGGCCAATCGCCAATTATCAATTGCCAAATACCGATTACCTATTACCAACTCAAAAGGACTTTTTACAGATGATTCGCGAAGTTTTCATGCCAGCCCTGAGTTCTACCATGACAGAGGGCAAAATTGTTTCCTGGGTCAAATCCGCCGGAGACAAAGTAGAAAAAGGCGAAACGGTGGTGGTTGTTGAATCCGACAAAGCCGACATGGACGTGGAGTCTTTCTACGAAGGTTATTTAGCAATAATTATCGTACCTGCGGGCGAAGTTGCTCCGGTGGGAGCGGCAATCGCCCTGGTAGCAGAAACAGAAGCCGAAATCGCCGTCGCTCAGCAGCAAGGAAGCGCCGCCCCAACCGCAGCAGCAGCCCCCGCTCCCAGCCCCGCTCCTGTCAGCGCAGCTACATCGTCAGCAGGTTTGCAGCAAAATGTCAGCCGCCAAAACGGTCGCAGCGTCGTTTCTCCCCGCGCTCGCAAGTTAGCCAAAGAATTTAAAGTAGATTTGAATTCTATCAAAGGCAGCGGGCCCAACGGTCGCATTGTCGCAGAGGATGTGGAAGCAGCAGCCGGCAAAGCCCAACCCGCTCCGGTTCAGCAAGCGGTAACAGTCCCCGCAGCACCCGCACCCGCAGCACCCACAGCACCCGCACCCGCCCCCGCAGCAGCCAAACCCGCACCCGCACCAGTCCCGGCGGTGGCACTTTCCGGCCAAAGAGTACCGATGAATGCGCTGCAAAATGCGGTGGTGCGGAATATGGAAGCAAGTTTGAGCGTGCCGTCTTTCCGCGTCGGCTACACAATTACTACTGACAAGCTGGACACACTTTACAAACAAATTAAGTCGAAAGGCGTCACGATGACGGCTTTGCTGGCGAAAGCAGTAGCAGTAACTTTACAAAAACATTCTCTGCTGAATGCTTGTTATGTGGAGTCGGGAATTCAATACCGCGCTGATATTAATGTGGCGGTAGCGGTGGCGATGGACGGTGGCGGTTTGATTACGCCGGTGCTGCAAAATGCCGATCGCCTCGATATTTATTCGCTCTCGCGCACTTGGAAGGATTTAGTCGATCGCGCCCGCACCAAGCAGTTGAAGCCTGATGAATACAGCACGGGAACTTTTACTCTTTCCAATTTGGGAATGTTTGGAGTAGACAAGTTTGACGCGATTTTGCCGCCGAATCAAGGCTCGATTTTGGCGATCGGCTCTTCGCGGCCGCAAGTAGTGGCAAACGAGGAAGGCTTGATGGGAGTGAAGCGCCAAATGCAGGTGAATATTACTTGCGATCACCGGATTATTTACGGTGCTGATGCTGCGGCATTCTTGCAAGATTTAGCGAAATTGATTGAGACAAATCCTCAGTCTTTGACGCTTTAATTAGTTGACAGTTAACTGTTGACAGTTGACAGTTAACTGTTGACAGTTGACTGTCAATCAGCTAAGAGTTTATAATATTCAATCTATAGCGGTTCTCAATAAAATGAGGTACGCACCGCTCCCAACCGCTCCCCGATCGCCCGTTAGCGAAGCCCTCGAAGAGGATCGCCCACGAGAACACCTCATGTTACACCAGAAAGGCTATAATTCTATATCGCTCTAACCCAAAATAAAATCAACGCTTACTTCAAACTCAGGAAAAGCTAGCGGCGCCACCATTTCTCCCCGCTCAAACTTTTGCATTGAAGTATAGCCATTTGCCGTCGGAAAACGGTAAACTTCTAAACAATTAATCTCAAGATCCCACAACCATACTTCTTGAATACCAGCACGAGCATAGTTAGGTACTTTCACATCGCGATCGAAATCAACAGTGCTATCAGAAACCTCAACTAACAACAAAACTTCAGATGGTACTGGATGTGCAGTAGCATAGTAGTCAGCGCGAGGTTGCAGCAATACAATATCCGGTTGAGGTTCGGTGCGTTCAGTTAACTGGATCGGGTCTTGGGCGCCTATAATCGCACGTCTTCTCTCCAAATCGGAGAACACAGCGATCAGGCGCTTTACACAACTTGCATGACGAGTACCAATTGCAGCCATTTGAACAATTTCTCCTTCTATCAATTCTACTCGGTCATCTTCGCTCAAAATGCCAGCCTCACCCATTAGGTGATATTCTTGTACTGTAAATAGCCGTCTTTGCATCTGAACAGACATAACTATTCTCCTTATTCGACAGTTGTCTAAACTTTATCATTGTTGCCAGTAAGATTCAACCTACTGGCTCTATGTTCTGTGCAGCTTCATATTAAATTGGTATAACCACCAACTAATTACTCGATCGCACTGTCAAAACTTGGGGCGGCGTCGCATCCGGCGGATACAAGAAATCCACCTGCACCAAACGGCGTTCCCCCGGCTTCATATTCACATTCACCAAAGGTTCCCCCTGCTGTCCCCGGCGCTGCACTATGTGAATGTAGCGCGTCAAAGTCTTGCCCGTATCATCATTAAACATTACCCGCACCGTACCTCGGAAAAATATCCGATTTTCGGGAGGATCGTAAAACATCAATCCCCCCGATTCTGTATTTGCTTTGATCGGTGTTTGCATTTTAATGCTAACAGATTGAGACTCGCGAGATTTGTTGTAAAGTGGAAAAGTTAAGTTGTATTGAATCCCGTAATTACCATTAGCTAAGTAAGCAGTATCGGGATAGCGAGCTAACATTTTAGCGCTTTGAACTTGACCAGTGCCAAAAGTACCCGTATCCGTTGTGCTCAGAGCGTAAGAAAATGACTCGCCGCGCTTGGGAACAGTTAAATAATCGGTTCTCGAATTGTCAGTAATTTTAGCTTCCCACTGGGAACCTTCGGCTACTCCCGCAACGCGGCCGTAAATTTTTTGCACCGGATTTTCGCCTCTCGGAGTTGGTGCTAAATCTCTCGGCCCCGCTAAACCTTTGGTATTTAAAATATTTTCCCACTGTTCTAAAGTCGGATCTTGCTCGACTCCTCCTTGACTTTTAGGAACAAACATGGCTAATGATGCTACATAAACCGAATTGCTGCTCGACATTCGCATTAAAGTCGATCGACCGTTGGAAGAAGGCGTGACATTCCCCACAGGTATCGGCAAATTCATCAGCATTCGGCTCTGATTCGCCGGAATCTCGATCGCAGCCGGCAAAATGGCTTGTCTGTATCCCCGCAGCACATCGCTCGTGATGCGGCTTCCAGGCCCCGCAAACACAGTGCCGAATCGATTCTCTAAATACGACGGCAAATCGACAAACAAAGCATCGGGTCGCGTTAAATAGGTCGCTCCTTGCAATACTTTTAAAGTAACAGGTTCCGAGTTAGGATTGCGGACAATTATTCCTTGAAATAAGGTGCGAGTGTCTGCGCGATTTTTAGCTTTAGCGATGTGGTGGGCAAAGATGTCAAATCGGCCTTTGAAGGGAAAGTTTAAGTGTGCAGAAGGTTGTTGTTTTCCTTCCGGGGGAAATGTGGAGAGCAAAATGCCTTCGGTTTGCACGACTTCGGGGCTGTTGCTGTTGAAAACGGGGATATTGTCGAGTTTTCCGGGCAAAACGCGCACTTGTTGGGGCACCGTCACAGTGTTCAGCGGGGCCGTTGTCGGAGGTGCTGGCAAATCCAGTTCGTTTTCCGGTATCGAAAATTCTCGCTGGATGATGACTTGTTGGGTCGCAGGTGTCGGGATTGCTTGAGCTAAGGGTAGAATTGGCAAAAACATTGCTGTGAGCGCGTTTAACTGAACTTGCAGAAGATTGCTTGGACATAGCAACCGACACAAAAACTTACCACAAGTTGGTTGATATTTTCTGGGGATTTTGAGATTTTGTCAATGTAGAGCAAAAATAAGAGCCAGAGGTGGGATAGCTGCGCTGGCTCTTATGAATTGATACTAGAAGTTAAGCTGAATTCACTAGAAATGCGGCGAGCTTTTCTTCCGATGGATGGCCCGCACCCCTGAGAAAATTTAAGCAAGAGCTTTTTTTGCCTGCTTGCGGCGGGCTGCTACTAAACTTCCCAACCCCATCACCATACCTGCGATAGTGGTTGGTTCGGGTACTGGCTCAGCATCAGCGGAAACTCCCGCCATAACTTTGTCACTGGTACCAACATTAGACCCACTTACCTGCTGGAAGCGAACCCCTGCCTTAAGCGTACCATTCTGAAATCCCGTCAAGAAAGCACTTTCTGCCTGAGCCGCACTCAGACTGCTGCCAGTTAGCAAAAAGCTAACCAAAGTAGACTGATTTTTATATAAGCCTCCATTAGCGTTGCCACCATTAAAGCTATTGCGCGGAGTGCTAATGCCATAGTCGAAACCGTTGTGCAAACCGCTAATATCAACGTTTTGCCAAAACTTTGAAAAAGTGCTGCCTGAGGTCGATTTAACCGATGCACTAACGCCGCTCAATACGTCAAATGCCACGGCAACGAGAGAAGAGTTTGTTGCACCACCGGCTGTAGCCTGAGTGCCAGTGGTATTGGTGATGCCCAAATTCAGGAGCAAATCGGCTCCACTTTGGACAACGTTGAAGTCCAATGTTGCAGTAGCGCCGGTGCCAATGCCGTTGGTAGTACCGTACTCAGGAGCCACGGATAAACTGAATGCTTGGGCTTGCGTTGCAGTTAGTAATGAAGAAGCAATTGCTAAACCAGCGGTAGCTATACAGGCAGTTAGCGGTTGGGCGAAGTTGGTTTTCATAAGAGTAATACCTCGTTTATATCGTTGGAGGGATTGACTTTATTGATTTCTTCTGGTATCTATTTACAGCCTCGATCATTTAAAAGTGTTTGTCTATACATTTTTGATACCTTTACCAAAACAATATGGTGCGAGGTTTATTCTTAAACTTTTCGTAAACTTGGTTTTGTCGCAAGCGCTAGGATAACTGTTGCTGATGGATTCCACGGTTAAATATCCGTTATTGCAACTTTTGGTACCATCGGTTGTCACAACCAGTAACTACGTAATTCTACCACATTTAAGTAGTAATTTATACAAAATTTGAGAAGATGTTTGCCGATCGCCAGATGTACGCGAAAGTAAAATATAGTTGCACAGTAAGTAAATATAGAATTGGTAACTATTCCCGGACGCAGAAACCGGGTTAGAGAGACTAAAATACGGCGTGGAGAGCCTGGGTACCGCTGAAAAAACCTGGTCGAGTCCAGTCTCAGTGCGTAAGTCCACTACACTTAACCTTATGCAGACACCGCCCAAAAACGGGTACAAGCCCCCGACTAATGTCGTGGAAAGCCAAAAATTTTAGACTCTTGTTAAATCTTCCAGATTCATCTGTGGAGTAAATCTAAAATCTAAAATCTCAAATCTAAAATCGACACAATCCCCGCGTCCCCTACCATTTGAGATTGCATCGGCTCGCCTGCGAGTGACACAATAACCTTACAAACAGACAAATTTTTAATGAAAATTATTTTAACCAACGACGACGGCATAGACGCTCCGGGAATTCAGGCACTTTTGCAGGCTGTCAGCGGCAAAACAATTATGGTGGCTCCCCAAGGGCAATTGTCGGGCTGCGGGCATCAAGTGACGACCCACAGTCCGATTCATGTCGATCGGCGATCATCCTTTGAATATGCTGTAGGGGGAACACCGGCCGATTGCGTGCGCATCGCTCTTCATCACGTTTGTGCGAAGCCGGATTTGGTACTTTCGGGTATTAACGCGGGCGGCAATTTGGGGGTTGACGTGTATATTTCGGGTACGGTTGCCGCTGTGCGGGAAGCAGCCATGCACGGTATTCCGGGAATCGCAATTTCCCACCGAATTAAAAGGCCGCTCGAAATAGATTGGGATGTCGCTACTCGTTGGACATCGCGGGTGTTGGCGGATTTGCTCAACCGGGAACCAAAGTCGGGGTGTTTCTGGAATGTGAATTTGCCGCATTTAGCGCCGGGAAGTGCGGAACCGGAAATTGTGTTTTGCCAACCTTCGACCCAGCCGCTGCCTGTGGTGTACCGCGTGGAGGGAAAATACTTTTATTATGCGGGAGAATATGGAGCGCGCGATCGGGCGGCGGGGACTGATGTTGACGTGTGTTTTGGGGGTAATATTGCGGTGACTGAGATATCGCTGTGATAGATTTGGGCGATCGAACTATATTTTTTTGGCAAGAAAGCGGAAGTAGGTAGGTTAACTTTGGCATCACTTACCCTGAATATCCCAAAACAGGATAAAATCTTGGTACTTAATTTTTAGAGTCACGTAAGTCAACAAATGAGTCCTAACGCAGAAGCGAATTTTCCCAGCATCTCAAAACGCAAAGCGAGCAGCACTGTTGGTCGTGGCAAAGTAGCTAATCTCAATACCAACTTTAATTTTTCTGCATGGAGTGACGAATACGTTACTTTATATCTCGGCGATAGTCTCCAGCAATACGACAATTGGGAGCAACCTACTGTCATCGTTTCAGATGGAGCTTACGGTATTCTTGGGTTTGAAGGAGACACGTCCGATCACATTGATTTACCTAATTGGTATCAACCTCATATCGAGGCATGGTCAAAAGCAGCAATGCCATGCACAACACTCTGGTTTTGGAATTCAGAGATTGGTTGGGCTGTTGTGCATCCACTTCTAGAAAAGTATGGTTGGCGCTATGTTAATTCCAATATTTGGAACAAGGGAAAAGGTCATATCGCAGGGAATGTTAACACACAAAAAATTCGCAGGTTCCCCGTCGTGACAGAAGTCTGCGTTCAATATGTCAGAGAAGTAATAGTTAATGAACTTACCTTAAAGACGTGGTTGTTGCGAGAGTGGAAACGCTCTGGGTTGCCGTTACGACGAGCCAACGATGCTTGCGGGGTAGTGGATGCAGCAACCAGGAAATACTTCGATCAAGGGCATTTGTGGTATTTTCCTCCGACCGAGATGTTTGAAAAGTTAGTCAACTATGCAAATGAGTATGGTAATCCTCAAGGAAAACCCTACTTTTCTGTGGATGGTAACCAGCCTTTAACGGGACAAGAATGGAGCAAAATGCGATCGAAATTTAGATGCCCTCACGGTTTTACAAACGTTTGGGATCGTCAAGCTTTACGGGGCGATGAGAGAGTTAAAACTATCTCTGGAAAAGCAGTACATCTCAACCAAAAACCTCTGGATATGATGAACCTTATTGTTGAGGCTTCTAGCGATGAAAACGATGTTATATGGGAAGCTTTTGGTGGACTTTTCACTGCAGCTTTGTCAGCACGTAAACTAAAACGAAAAGCCTTTTCTTGCGAGATAGACCCAGACTATTTCTACTATGGTGTACAGAGATTTAATCAATGATTTCATCAATATTCTCTTCTCTAATCTGTAGATAATCTTGTAGGGATTTCTTGATACTCTCTTCTACGCGACTTGAGAAAAGCTTATTCCACCGACCAACAGTAGACCTCTTGCAAAAGTCCCCAATAAGGGCAATAGTGAGGTGATTGAGAGGAAAAACTGATGACTTACGAACAAGTGCAAAGCTTAAAGCCAGAAGCCTTCAAGAGATTATGTGGCGTTGGGTCTACAACTTTTGCAGAAATGGTGTCAGTTCTAAAACAACAGCAACTTCAGAAACCCAAACCCGGTCGTGGGCCTAAACTGAGCTTAGAAGATCAGGTACTACTGGCATTACAATATTGGCGAGAGTATCGTACCTACTTTCACATTGCTCAAAGCTGGAACATCAATGAATCCACTGCGTTCCGGATCGTGAGACACGGGCAAGGACACATTGATTCGTTAAGGTCGGTTTAGTTTACCCGGAAAAAAAGCACTGCTGCAACCGGACTCAGTTTTAGAAGTAGTTGTGGTCGATGTGACCGAAAGTCCAGTCGAGCGTCCAAAAAAAAACAACGACAAGTGTTGAACGGTAAAAAAAAGTATCATACCTTGAAGTCGCAATTAGTGGTTAATCAAAAGACGGGAGCAATTATCTGCATAGCTCATGGTAAAGGCAGAAGGCATTCCTGGTGCCTATTCATTCTTCAGTAAAGTTAGGCTAGCCAATACAATTAAGCTTTGGCGTGACAAGGGTTATCAAGGAATTGCCAAACTTCTTGCCTTTAGTCAGATACCTACTAAAAAGCCCAAAAGCTCTAATTTATCTCAGGTTCAACGGCAGGAAAACCGTACTCTGGCAACCCAACGTATTGTCATTGAACACGTCAATCGGAAACTGAAAATTTTTCGGATTCTGTCGGAACGTTACCGAAATCGCCGACGTAGATTTGGTTTACGCTTCAACCTGATTGCAGGCATCTATAACTATGAACTTAACCTTTCATAATGACTTTTGCAAGAGGTCTAGTCATACCGGAAACTTCAGTATTGTAGACACGTCGCTTAAATTCCTCAATGCCTGGATGTACAATTCTGTCCATCTTTGCAAAATTTGTATCTAGTCTATATTCATAGCGTATCCGTAGCTCCCGCAGAAGGCGCTGATACTCTCTAGTTGGTTGGTAGACTTTTCCTGGAGTACCCCATGAATCAACTATTTTCTCAGCTTCTAAAAATTCCTCATACCAATTCACTATGAAGGTACACTAAATTTATGCTAAAAGTAGAGGAGATCCAATATGGCCAACAAATTTAAAGTAGAAATCCAGGAAACGGTTGAGGAACTAGAGCATCGACTCGAACGGGCTATAACCGCAGTTTGCACAAGAAAAATTACTGCTATTATACTGGATTACCACAAAAAAAATCAAAACAAGAGAAGAATTAGCCACGATGCTGAAGCGAGACTTTTCAACAATATATCGTTGGTTAAGAGCTTACAAAAAAGGTGGAATTACCTTATTACTCACAGTTAAAAAAGCTCCCGGAAAGGCTCCACATATTCCACCCGAAGTGAGAGAAAAATTAATCAAAAAACTGCAAGAACCCCAGGGAGAAACAAGTTCTGGCAAATTACAGCTCTGGCTAGAAAAAGAATGCGGAATTAAAGTGAGCTATAAAGTAGTACATGACCTAGTACATTATAAATTGAAAGCAGACCTGAAAGTCCCAAGACCCCAAAGTAACAAAGCGAACGAAGAGGTGCAGGCAAGCTTCAAAAAAAAACTATGTGAGCTCATCAAAGTAATGATTAAATATTTCGGAAACTCCAAGCCTGTAAGGATATGGTGTCAGGACGAGAGTAGATTTGGATTGATTACTATGCAGGGCAGAATGATTACATTAAAGGGGGTAAAACCCATTGGCAAAAAGCAATGGAAACGAGGAAACTTTTATATTTATGGAGTCGTAGAGCCAGCAACAGGTGAACAATATTATCAAGAATTTTCTCAGCTCAATCACAACTGCTTTCAAGAGTTTTTAAATGGATTTGCCCAAAAATACTCAGACTATTTCAATCTAATTATCATGGATAATGGTAGCTTTCATAAAGCTCTCTTATTAGACTGGCATGATCATGTAATGCCAATATATTTACCAGCCTATAGTCCTGAATTGAATCCGATTGAAAGATTGTGGTCACATACAAAAAAAGACCTCAAGTGGGAAAATTATTCGAGTTTAGATAAACTCAAAGAACAGGTAGATATAATTATCAAATCTCTCACGAATCAAGAAGTTTTATCTCTCTGTGGTTGGGACTATATCCTTGAAGCTATATTAAGTGCAGGTTCATAGTGAATTGGTATCAGCAGAGCCTTGGAATTTATATCCACTGGTATTGGTTTGTTGCAAATTTGCTGTTCTTGGAGTTGTATCTTCCGGCTCTAAAACAAGATAATCCGGCGGATTATGATAGTGGGTATCTCTCGCTACAGCTACCGATAAACCAGAGAGAACGCACACATCAAGAATGCGAGACTTGCCATAGATGATTTTATCGGGTAGCCATGCCAGCATAACAACGTAGGTCTGATCGAACCTAAAGTAATTCTGACTATCTTTGAAACGTGCTGTTATCTCTGTTGCTAGTGGAAACCACGCTTTAATTTGTAATCCGGGCGGGTTGAACTATGCCGAGGAAAATAGTATCTGGAAATCCCGGATCTTGCCTATGCCACTTTCCAAATTCAGCGAACTCTTTTTGTTGATTCAAGAATTCAACGGTGTTAAATTCGATTAAATTTCCGACTAAGGGCGAAAGCTTTGAGATAACTTTAGACAGGTTCACCGCTGCATCTAAGGTAACAGGTTTAGATACCTCTAAAACGTCGAAAGTGTGACCCGATAACCGATCGACATATTGGGACGCAAGTCTGATTACATCTTGTGTATTCATATCTCGCCATTACAAGATGCTTCAGATATTTTGTGTGAAATTTTCCTAATAATATCGCAAGGATCTACACCAATTACATGAGCAACTAACAGAAACTCAATTACATCTAACCGTCTTTCACCGTTTTCATATTTGGCTACGAAAGACTGGGGCTTTTTAAGAGATTTAGCAACAGACTCCTGAGTTAGTTGCGCTTCTTTACGAGCCGCAATCATACAGCAACGGAAGGTTTCATATTCATCGCTAAAAACAGATTTCATTATACTTTGGGTTTAGCACTGCATATTCCCTAGATATAATAAACCTGTTTTAGGATAATCCCAAAATAGGATATTTAAATTTGTTAAAAATCGATAGTAATGACACTTGAACAAAATTAATCACAATCCCGAGAGTCGCAGCTATCTCTACTTATGGCTGTCCGTGCCACCATAATTTTTTTTGTCATCCTTCGGCTTAGCAACACCATCAGGTTGTTTCTTTGGCTTTTTGACTTCTTTGTTGCTTTTTCTTTCTTTGGACATGATCGTTCCTCAATTTTTACTCAGCATAACATAGATTGACACATCTGCCTAACTGCCAGTAGAGGGGGCGATCCTATACATATATTACTCGCTGTTAGTTTTGTACAATCTGCTGTAGATTATCCCCTAGGTTTTGAACGAATAGCCTCTACCGTTAGGCATATCGATAAATCCCTCAGAAGTACAATGTCTGAAAATTACTTTTAACCGCGATCGACTAAAGGAAATCTTGAAAAGCACGCTCGTAGAATAGCAGCGACACAACAGAGAATAATTCTCGCTTATTAAGCTGTTCCATATCTAATTTTAATGAAAAATGACAGTAGATAAAATATGGAGCTACGACTAGACCAGCCTTCGCCACACCTGGCGCAAACACAACGAACAAATTTGCAGTCTTAATTAAAAAAAGCTGTTCGCCACAGTTGACAACAAAAAGATTAATTTTCTATAAATAATGGAAAAATCTGTCAATAAATTAGTAATTTTTTAGGTGGTAGCCATAACACATAAGCATATTTGTGTGTAGATGGATACTCCGAGCATATATAATCACTGCACGACAGAAGTGAAAAAGGTAATTATACAAAAGTTACCAATGAATATATAGAGTTGTTAATGCAAGACTTCTGATAGCTTTTGAGTGGCAACATTAGAATAAGGGTTTCAGGGCGATCGTATAAAAGCAAGCAACGCTTGCCGAGGCACAAAAGCTTTCAACGGAAAATCAAGGGTTTCAGACTACGGCCTAAAAACTTTCTGGACTATTGAAAAAGAACAAAGTATATTTAGAAATATAAAGTAATTTCCAGCTTTCTTTAAAGTGCGATCGCATCCGCTCCGTGTGATATAAAATACTTATAAAAAGTGCGTATTTCTAGATAAATTTCCGCTATTAGGAATCTGACGACTATGGAAGTAACCGAGCTGCTCAAAGAGTACGAAAATGGAAACAGAGACTTTGCTGGCGCAAACCTCAGCGGAGCAAACCTCAGCGGAGCCATCTTGGTCGGGGTAAATCTTTCGAGGGCTAACCTGTCGGGAGCTAACCTGAGTCGGGCGCATCTCACCAAAGCAGAACTCAACGACGCAAACCTTTACAGGGCAAATCTGAGTTTTGCCAAAATGGGCCAAGTCAGACTAGCGGACGCAGAGCTAACGAAAGCCAATCTCAGCGGAGCTTTCCTTGTCAAAGCAAAACTGCCCAGGGCAAAGTTGAGTGGCGCCCAACTCATAGGTAGCAACCTGCGGAGCGCCACCCTCTGGAACGCCAATTTATGTACAGCCGACCTGCAATTCATCAACCTGCGGGGCGCGAATCTCACGGGAGCAAACCTCAACTGGGCAAACTGCGGGGGGGCAAAACTCAGCGGTGCAAGGCTTTTTGGCGCTCAACTAACAGGCATCTATCTCAGGAAAGCTTACATCAACGGCATCGACCTGAGCAGGACGGATCTCAATGGCGTCAACCTGAGCGAAGCCAAACTGAACGGGGTAAACTTGGAAGGCGCGAACTTGTTAGCTGCCAATCTCTGCGGGGCTCAGTTGCGGGGCGTCAAGTTGATGGGAGCAGATTTAACCAGGGCAAATCTGGTGGGAGTTTCTTTGGTGCAGGCAAACCTCGATTGGGCTAGGCTGTGCTATGCAGACTTGAGCGAAGCCGACTTGAGCGGGGCCACATTGATGGGAGCCAACTTTGAGGGTACTCAGTTAGGGGGGTCAACCATGCCCGCATCTGTGAGCCATGATGTCTACTTAACTGCGGGGGGTGGTGTCCCAGCTTAGTCAGCGGCAAAAATCAATCTCGCATCCGAGTCGGCGGCTCTCGCATTGGTTTAATTTTTGATGCAGATATCATTACTGTTGTGAGAGTGCTGCATCGGCAAGAAATTTACCCATATTTGCGAGAGTTTGTAGGATCACAATTGAGCTCACCCGATTAATTTCGCGACTCGCAAAGCAGAGGTAATAGCTCCTTCGTGCAAACCATTCCCCAAATAAGCTCCCGCATGATAAGTGTTGTTCTCGCCATTAGTCTCGATAACTTCATCTCGATATCGAAAAGACTCGACAGTGTATAACGGCGTGTGATGTTTCTGAATGTGAATAATGTCCTTTTTGGCGATCGACTCCTCGAGTTGAAACGCTAAGCTGTACTCTCGTGGCGAGGAGATGCCGCAAAGCTGATTCAAGCTCGCATTATATCCCCATCCCTTGTCCGTCTCGAAAAAATCAAATTCTGATAACTTGCGGATGCCGTAGCGATCGTACATTGATGTATCCGAATGCAGCACAGTCGTTGCATAATTGCCTTTCCACGCCGAAAACCGCTTCGTTTCCGCATCCGTAGGATCAGACAACAGCCTCATCACTTGGTCTGGTGGCATCGCAAAAACCACCTTATCAAATTCCTGACTCTCCCCATTAGAAAGCACAATTTGTACAGCATCAGCACTTCTGACAGTCTTGGCAATCTCCACATTCAGCAGTATATTGCCCTTAAACCGTTCCAGAATCTTTTCAATGTAAGAATACACCCCGCCTTTAATCCTCACCCAGTTGACCGAGGCATAGTCGCGCAGAACAGGCAGCGCTAATTCCGACGGAAAATTGTCGAGCGATTCAAACGGTATCGAGTAGCTGTACATCGTCAGCAACTTCAGCCAATAATTGCGGATGCACGAGCTTTTCAAACTCTGAGAAAGTGGCATATCGTAGAAATCGTGCTGTTTAGCAAACCGCATTTTTAAAATAAATGCAGCCGAACGAGCGTAGATACTATCGAGCCGCAAATACTCTATTAGGCGTTGGATTCCGGTAAAATTTTTCCGGATAGAGACCTTAGACAAAAAGTGATCGCCATCTTTAAGAAACAGCGCGGAACCAATCTGCACGGGTTCTAATTCAACCCCTAGCTCTTGCATAAAAGCCACGAAATTGTCAAACACCGTAGGAAATTCCAGCACCCCATTTTCTAATATTTCATTGCACTCAGATTGATTTGGCGCAACATTTTTGTTGAGCGTCCGAATGTGTCCGCCTAAAATCGGCTGCTTTTCCAACACAGTGACGTGATGCCCCTGTTTATCGAGCCAGTAGGCTGCGGCCATACCGCTCGCTCCGCCCCCAACAATTGCAATTCTCATAGTTCACTCCTAGATTGATAGAAGGAAGTTCGGCAACGGATTCTGTAACGGATGTAACGGATGTAACGGATGTCAGGAAGAAGGAAGAAGAAAGAAGGAAGAAGGAAGAAATTCTCGTTTCCAGATAGAACCTGGGAACCCATTTCACTGTTGCTGTGCCTCGTCATTTTTAAGAGGAGGCAGAGCCTCCAGAAATTCATGCCTTGGCAGAGCCAAGGAACGAGATAACGAGAGCAGAAACGTGAGATTTTTAAGAAGAGGCAGAGCAAGAGTGAAATTCATTCCTTGGCTTTGCCAAGGAACGAGAGAAACAGGAAAATAACCAATTGCCAATTTTCCTTAGCCTAAAATCGCATCGCCGGATAAACGTTGATAAAGCAGCGCCCCCGTCCAAAATGTCGGTGCAAATCCTGGATAGCCCGAGGAAGCGTTGCAGAAATAGAAATTGTTGAGGGATGTTTCATGATTGAGTCGATCGACCCCCATGTTGCGCGGCGTCAGGCTGGAACCGTAGGAATTACCGTTAGGACACCAACAGAAGCGCTCGTTAGTCGTCGGACTTCCGGTAATATGAAATACCATGTGTTTGCGGAAATTCGGAACATAGTCTTTTTCAACAACATCTAAAATCGAGTCCAGAATTTCTTGTTTCTTCTGTCTGTAAGCTTTGCGATCGCTCTCCCAAAGCTGTTTAAAATAGCTGTAATTAGCAACCGTCAGAAATTCGACAATTTGACAATCTTCTGGACAATCCCGCCGCGCTTCCGTCAGTAAAGTTGGCGTTGTAATTGCAAAACTCGGACGAGAAAAATCATTTTGCTCGTACATTTGAGCAAATGCTTCATTTAGATCCAGATGTTCGGAATGAAACGTATTCCACTTGCCAAATCCATAGTCTCGGAGATCGATATCTTTGACAACGCAGTACACCATGTAGTTAGATGCAGAATACTCATAGTTTAGTTTGCGCCGCACAGCTTTAGAGAACAGTTCCTCTCCAATCATCTTGGCCGCTCTTTTCGGGTCAAGGTTGCAAATCACCGTGTCGCCCGTGAATTCATGGGTTTGATGGGTGGTCAAATCCATCGCTTCAACTCCCGTTACTGTTCTGTTTGTCATCCTAAAATTGGTGACTTCATGGTTTAGTAGAACTTTCCCCCCGTTGGATTCAATGACCTTAACTAAAGAATTGATGACATCTTCAAAATGCTGCGTCGGGTAAAAGGCACCTTCTTGATAGCCTCTAAACAAGGCAATCCAAGCATAGAAAGAAAGCTGATTTGGTGGCAGCAAAAAGTCCGGCCATTGCAGGGCTAATAGGGTTTGGGCGGCTTGCGGGAGTTGGAACTTGTCGAAAACGTCCTGAAGTGTACTGTTGAGGTGTTGGACAGCACAAAATACGTCACCGAAATTTTTGAGCAATTCAATTGGTTTGACGGGAGGAGCGAGTTTTCTGAGTCCCGCGCCGGTTTTCTCGACTTCGTTGACGAATTTGCGAATTCTCTCGCCCGCTTCGGGAAACAGCGCCGACAATCTGCGGATCAGTTCCTCTGGTTCCGAGGGAATATCCAGCGCATACCCAGGCATTCTCATGTGGTCGTAGCCATTCGGATCGTACCGTTCAAAGGTGACATCTCGATCGAGACCGAGTTTTTTGAGAACTCGATTGACTGTATGTCCTTCGCCGCAGTCCCAAACGTAGTGGAATTGGGCATTAAACGTGTATTTGTTGGCCATCGTAAAGGTGTGACCAAAGCCTCCGGGGTGCTCGTGAGCTTCGAGGATGTGCACGGTTTTGCCGGAGTTTGCCATCAAAGCTCCGAAAACCAGTGCTGATAAACCACTGCCGACGATGAGGTAATCTGTTGTCATGGGAAATTTCCTCGATCGATTGAATCGGGCGATCGTTGTCTATTTAAACTAACTATCAATTCTGAGAAAATTCTGAAGTCCAGCAACAATTTTTTGAGCCGCGCTGGTTTAAGGATTGTATTAAAGTCTGAGTACGGTTGCTGTTAAGCTTAATCAAGCTGTTGTGGATCGAACTTATAGCTGCGGAGGCGGACTGGAAAGCCCGCTCCACAAGGGAAGAAACCGGGTTTATACCTTTGTTGGTAACTCTTAAGGCATAGAGTAGCCTACCTAATTAGGGTTTGCTGAATAATCGATCGCCAACCAAGAGCAGGAGCTCACGATATCTGAAAGCTCAGTTAAAGATAAGTTT